>CAYHSW010000036.1:0-6839 GCA_964359405.1 uncultured Gammaproteobacteria bacterium
ACCTCTTCCAGTGTAGTAACTCCTTCTACGGCTTTCAAGTACCCATCCTGTTTCATGGTTATCATTCCGGTGGTAACGGCCTCATTTTCAATATCTGTCGCCGACGCACGTTCCAAAACCATCTGGGCGATTTTTTCCGAAACCGATAAAACTTCAAAAATCCCCACCCGGCCGGTATAACCGGTCTGTCCGCAGTCGGCACAACCTTTGCCTCGGAACAACTGGACACCCGTGGCATATTTTTGCGAATCAAAAAGCTTGCCCAAAATTTTTTTAATATCCTCCGAAATTTCTTCCGGGGGAGAGTACGACTCCTTGCAGGTGTTACAAATTTTCCGGCAAATTCTTTGCCCGACGAGAGCGTTCATCGACGAAGCAATCAAAAACGGCTCGGCATGAAGATCCAAAAGCCGCGGCAGAGCCCCGGCAGCATTGTTGGTGTGAAGAGTGGAAAAAACTAAATGGCCCGTTAGAGCGGCCTGAATCGCCAGTTCTGTTGTCTCGTCATCGCGGATTTCCCCGACTAAAATAATATTCGGGTCCTGGCGTAAAAACGACCGCAAACCGGAAGCAAAAGTCAGCCCCGCCTGGACATTAATCTGCACTTGGTTGACTCCCACCATCTGATATTCAACGGGATCTTCCAGAGTCATGATATTTACTTTTGAGGAATTTATTTTCGTTAAGACGGAATAAAGGGTCGTTGTTTTGCCGGAACCGGTCGGACCGCAGACAATAATAATGCCATGCGGCCGCAGCATGGCAACTTCAAGATCGCGCAAAGCGGTGCCGCGAAGTCCCAACTCCTGAAGGGTCGGCACCCCCCCGGATTTCTTGAGCAGCCGGATAACCACTTTTTCCCCATAGACCGTCGGCAAGGTGGAGACCCGAAGGTCAACTTCTTCATCATTTATTTTAAAATTAAACCGTCCGTCCTGGGGAATTCTTTTTTCATCGATTTTTAGCTCGGCTAAGATTTTAATCCGGGCAACAATCGAATCATGAATCTTAACGGGCAAAGTTAACTTCTCGTAGAGGATCCCGTCAATCCGGTATCTTATTCTGGTTTTATCTTCCAATGGTTCAATATGAATATCGGAAGCGCGGGATTTAATCGCAAACTCCAAAAGGGCGCTGACGATTTTTGTCACTCCCTGATCCGTCGTAATTATCGGCACCGTCCGGTCGCCGGTCTCCTTAACTTTAGGTTCCGGAGTTTCTTCTAAGGCTCTGGTTACCTCCGTTCCCAAATTTTGGGCATAAAAAGTTCTTATGGCCGTTTTAATTTGTTCCGCTGATCCAAGATATGATTTAACCTTAAACTTGCTTTTTTTCTCGATAAAATCAATCACCTGAAGATCAAGAGGGTCTGACATGGCAAGAGAAATTGTTCCGTTAACCGCGTCAAACTCAAACGGGATTAACAAATATTTGGCGGCAACGGTCTCGGAAACAAGATGTAGAACTTCGGGAAGAATATTTCTTCCCTCCAGATTAACATAGGGAATGCCGACAAGCTTCGCCTTGGCCTGGGCAATCTGTAGAGCGGTGGCAAACCCCTTTTCCAGCAAAATTTCTTTGACCCCCTTGCCGGTGTTTATTTGTTCGTACCGGACAACTTCAAGTTGTTCAGCGCTTATTATTTTATCCTCAAAGAGGATGTCTTGAATATTTTTTTCCATGGGCAGTTTACCTCGCCACCGGCGGGCTGTATAATAGTAGCATGTTTATTATTGCCGGGGAAATACCCCAAAATATTGAGGCTGATTATATAATCCGCCGTCTGGAAGAGAAGTCTGAAATTACTATCGATCAAATTCACGAACTGCAAAAACAACTGTCATTTAAAACTTCCGGCTTTACTGTGGCGATTTTAGAAGCTCAATATCTTAATATTTCCGCCCAAAATGCGTTACTAAAAACCCTGGAAGAGCCGCCTGAGGGAGTAATAATTACTTTGTATGTTGATAACGAAGATAATTTATTACCAACAATTGTGTCTCGTTGTATCGTATCCCGTTCTGCTACGAACTCTGAACTACCCGCTTCGACCGCGAAGCGAGGCGAGCCGACTACGAACTTACCAAATAATATCAAAGATGGTTTTGCCTGGGTAGAAAAAATAAAAGACCGCCGGGAGGCAATTCAAATAATCGATAGTTTGATGGCCGCCAAAGAATCCCCACCTATATATAGAAAGCTCCAAAAAGCCAAAAAATATTTACAGGCAAATTGCAACATCAGATTAACCCTCGAAAACCTCTTTTTGAGCTAGCAAGACGACCTCTTGATGTGATACAATTTCTCAGATGGCTCTTATTGAATTTGACGACAATGTTCCGCCATGGAAACTCGTGATTCTTTGCATGTTAATTTCGCTAGTAGTAATAGTCGTGGTCGGATATATATTTCGGGACAAAAAGTTCCAATCTTACGACCCGCGAGGCGAATTTGTTCAGATACCTTTTGGGAAATAGATTTCTGACCAGTCAAGAATTAACATTCTACTGAAGCGATAGCGTCACTAATATGTTAATTTTTTTCTCCATAGACACATCGAAAATTATTTTGTACAATGAACTACGTTATGGATGTTAAGAAACAAAAGGCTGTAGTTTTTATTGATGGGTCGAATTGTATTGGCTTGACAAGGGACAAAACCTTTGTTAGAATGTAAGTAGTTATCGGAACCGCGTCGCAAGGCGCGGGTTTTTGTTGAATATGGCTAATAAATCGGATAAATCAAATTACACCGCCGAAGACATTCAGGTTTTAGAGGGTTTGGAGCCTGTTAGAAAACGGCCGGGGATGTATATCGGATCGACTGATGAAAAAGGACTGCATCATTTAATTTATGAAATTATTGATAACTCTGTTGATGAGGCCTTAGTTGGTTTTTGCACCAAAATCTCGGTGACTATTAATAGTGATAACTCGATAACCGTTGAGGATAACGGCCGGGGTATCCCCGTTGATTTGAATGAGAAATACAAAATCTCCGGTTTGGAGTTAGCCATGACCCGGCTGCATGCCGGCGGTAAATTTGACGATAAAGCCTATCAAGCATCCGGGGGTCTGCACGGCGTTGGCGCTTCGGCGGTCAACGCTCTTTCCAAAAAGATGGTTGTGCAGGTGGTGCAAAAGGGCAAACTTTACGAACAAAGCTACAAAATGGGGATTGCCGATGCGCCGGTTAAGGAGATTGGCAAGGCCGCGGGGACAGGGACTAAAACAACATTCTGGCCCGATGAAACCATTTTTACAATCACCACGGAATTTAACTATGGCACCATTAAAAATAAAATCCGCGACTGGGCGTACCTTGTTCCAAAATTATTTTTTCACCTGAAAGATGACCGGAGCGGGCAGGAAGATAACTTTTATTTTGACTCCGGCATTAAATCTTTGGTCGGTTATTTAAATCATAACAAAACCGTCATAACCGACGTTTTTTACATTAATAAAACCGTGGAGTTGGACGGGACAGCTATTGGCGTAGAAATTGCCATGCAGTATCATGACGATTTTGGCGAATCGGTGGAAAGTTTTGTCAACGTCATCAAAACGCCGGATGGGGGAACCCATCTGACCGGATTCCGCATGGCATTAACCCGCGCTGTCAATGACTACGGCAGAAAGACCGGAGCGATAAAAGAAGGGGTGGAGAGTTTTATCGGGGAAGATTTAAAAGAGGGTTTAACAGCCGTAGTTTATATTAAAATGCCGGCGGGAAAACTCCAGTTTGAATCACAAACCAAAACCAAATTAAACAATCCCGAAGTCCAGACGGTTGTGGCCCAGGTTACTAAAGAAGGGTTGGAATCTTATTTTGAAGAAAACCCCCGCGACGGCCGACAGATATTGGAAAAAGTTTTTCTAGCCGCAAGGGCGCGTCTTGCGGCTCGCGCTGCTAAAGAATCAATTATTCGTAAAGGGGCGTTGGAAGGATCAACCCTGCCGGGCAAACTGGCTGATTGCCAATCCCGCGATCCCGCCTTAACGGAATTATTTATTGTCGAAGGCGATTCTGCAGGAGGTAGTGCAAAGCAGGGACGAGACCGGAAATACCAGGCGATTTTGCCGTTATTTGGCAAACCGTTAAACACCGAACGGGCCCGGATTGACCAGATTATTGAGTCGGAAAAATTTAAGCCGCTGATTATTGCCATCGGGGCGGGGATTGCCGACCAATTTAATATTGAGAAACTGCGCTACCACCGGATAATTATTATGGCCGATGCCGATGTCGACGGTTCGCACATCAAATGTTTATATCTGACATTTTTATACCGTCATCTGCGCCCCGTTATTGACGGGGGTCATGTTTATGTAGCTTTGCCGCCTTTATATAAATTGGAGTGGGGGAAGGGCAATAAAAAATATGTTTATACTGAGCAGGAAAAGGAGGTCTTTGTTAAAACTTTAGGTGAGGCAAAAATTAATGTGCAAAGATATAAGGGTCTTGGGGAAATGAATGCGATTGAACTCTGGGAGACGACTTTAAATCCGCAAAATAGGATGTTAAAGCAAATCTCGGTGGAAGATGCCGCTGCCGCCGACCAGGTTTTTTCGATGCTGATGTCCGACGACGTCGCCCCCCGTAAAAAATTCATCCAATCGAGAGCAAAAAATGCGAATTTGGATATTTAAATTCTTTTTTCGTGTCATTCTGGAGCGAGCGCAGTGAGCGATAGAATCTATCTAAAAGATTAAGCTGCAGCATTGATTGTTAGATATCCGTAACAAAGTATTGTCATGACGCGAAGATGAAAAAATAGACTCTGGACAAGCCAGAATGACGTGGAGATTGTTGTGATACGATAATGACAGGGTGCAACCCTGTCATACAAATAAACTCTTGTTTTTTGAAAGGGGGTTTTTTATAATACGGACAATCTAAATATGGATATTCAACTTATTGCTTTGTTTGTCGCTCCGATAACCGCCATTATTGCCCTGATTTACGGGGCATTTTTAACTAAAAAGGTTCTCAAAGCAGAGGAGGGGAGCCCCAAACTTCAGGCAATTGGTAAAGCGGTGCGCGACGGAGCTATGTCTTATCTTAAGACCCAATTTAAAGTTGTTATCCCCATTATGCTTGCCCTTTCAATCCTTATTGCTTTAAGTCTGGGGCAAAAAATTGCCGCCACTTTTCTTCTTGGGGCTATTTTTAGTGCCGTTATCGGTTATCTGGGAATGTGGGTCGCCGTCCGTGCCAATGTCCGCACCGCCAACGCCGCCCAATACGGCCTAAATCCGGCCTTAAAAATCGCCTTCGGCGCCGGAACGGTTAATGGGATGCTCGTCGTCGGTCTTGGACTTCTCGGCGTTTCTCTTATCTATATTTGGTCGTATTTTGCCGGAGAGAATGTTACCAATGTTTTAGTGGGTTACGGTTTTGGGGCTGCTTTACTTGCTTTATTTATGCGCGTCGGCGGAGGAATTTTTACCAAAGCAGCCGACGTCGGAGCGGATCTGGTGGGTAAAATTGAAGCCGGTATTCCCGAGGACGATCCCCGTAATCCCGCAACCATCGCGGACAACGTCGGAGATAATGTCGGTGATTGCGCCGGAATGGCTGCCGACGTTTTTGAATCTTATGCCTTAACTATTGTCGCCGCTATGATTCTGGGAGGGAATCTTTTTGGCATCAGCGGGGTGGTTTTTCCCCTTCTGGCCCGATCCGGCGCCATTTTAACTTCGATACTCGGGACGCTCTTTGTTAAAGCAAAGAGTGACCGTGAAGATCCTTTCAAACCACTGGTTCGCGGTTTTATTATTTCTGCCGTGGCCGCGGTAGTTATTTTTATGGGTCTGGCCATTTTCCTGTTGCATGAACCCCGAGCCGGGTTTGCATCCGTCGTTGGAATTATTGCGATGATGGCGCTTCTTTACATCACTAAATATTACACCGGTCCCAAAGAAAAGCCGGTTGTGGCAATCGCTATGGCTTCCAAAACCGGAGCGGGGACTAACATTATAAGTGGTTTGTCAATCGGCATGGAATCGACTTTTTACTCCGTCTTGGTCGTCGTCTCGACTATTTTTTCCGGTTATATTCTTTTGGGGTTTTATGGCATTTCTTTAGCCGGAATGGGAATGTTGGCCACTACGGGAATAATTATGGCTTTGGACACTTTCGGACCAATTTCTGACAATGCCCAGGGAATGGTAGAAATGGCACACCTGACCGGCAAAGCGGCTAAAGTCACCGAAAGTCTGGATGCCGTTGGCAACACAACTAAAGCCCTTACTAAAGGTTTCGCCGTCGGCAGTGCCGCGGTCGCCGCCAGTTCCCTGTTTGCGACTTATTTTGAAACCACGGGGTTGACAACTATTAATATTGCCGACCCGAAAGTTTTTATTGGCTTACTCTTGGGTTGCGCTTTACCCTTTCTATTCAGTTCCCGGCTTATTGGCTCCGTCGGACGCGCCGCCTTTCAGGTAGTGGAAGAAGTCCGCCGCCAATTTAAACAAATAAAAGGCATTATGGAAGGTAAAACTTTGCCCGATTACTCCCGGGCCGTCGCTATCGTTACCGCCGCCGCCCAAAAAGAACTGGTCATTCCCGCAACTATTATTGTCCTCGCTCCGTTCGCGGCCGGTCTACTTGGAGCTCAAGCCTTGGGGGGATTTTTAGGCGGGGTCGTCGCCTCAGGTCTCACCCTGGCCTTTTTTATGTGTAACGCCGGGGGGGCTTGGGATAACGCTAAAAAATATATCGAAGACGGAAATTTCGGTGGCAAGGGAAGTGACACTCACAAAGCTGCCGTCATCGGAGACACTGTTGGCGATCCTCTCAAAGACACGGCCGGCCCGGCACTAAACCCGATGATGAA
>CAYHSW010000037.1:0-2397 GCA_964359405.1 uncultured Gammaproteobacteria bacterium
AATTTGGTGCATAAACTTTAGAGTAGTTTACTACACTGGTTTGATTTTTGGAAACAAGATAAAATTAGGCCAAAGGAGGTGAATTATGTTTAATAAATTATATGCGGCCTGCTTGTTGGTTGATGATTTTGATAAATCCTTAGATTTTTATAAAAATATTTTGGGGTTAACAGTCCATTCTCAAGAAAAAGGATTTGTCAATTTTAAACTTGGGGAGACAGAACTGGCCGTTTTCCAAAAAGACGAGGCTACAGCAATGTTTCCTAAAAAATATATGGGGAAAGGTGGCGGTATTTCTCTGGCTTTTCAAGTTGCGGATGTAGAAAAAACCTGTAAAGATTTACAGGTAAAAGGAGTTAAAATATTTGAAGGACCAAAAGTTACCGCTTGGGGACAAACAGTGGCTTATTTTCAAGATCCGGATAAAAATATCTGGGAAATTTCCAAAGCATGAAATTAATATATAAAGTGACAAGGGATTTGCGGCCAATGATGCCGTTTAGTTTTGATGTCACTTTTCACAAGCCGGCCCATTTCCAAACCGGAGATAATATTTGGGAACCGGGAACAAGGTGGCAAACTTTCTGGTGGCAGGATAAAAATCTTGGCGTGATTTTCAAAAATGTTGACGATAAAGTTTCCATGGAGATTTTTAGCAACGAAAAATTAGAGCCAGATTTTATTAATAGTTTTACAAACGAAATTCGTTACCGGTATTGTCTTGATCTTGATTTATCAGAATTCTACCAAAAGTTTTCCAAAGATAAGGTTGTGGGCAAAGCTATTAAAAATCTTTTAGGTATGCGTCCCGGCCACGAGAATTCCCTTTACGAATATTTGATTATTGGTATTGTGCTACAGAATTGCACCGTTCGTCGGTCTATTGCCATGATGCAAACTTTGTTTGAACATTACGGTACTTTATTGGAATATGATGGTAAAAAACTATGGAGTTTTTGGCAACCCGGTGAATTAAGAAATGTTAGCGTGGAAGAACTGCGATCTTTAAAAATTGGTTACAGGGCAAAATTTATCAAACGAATTGATGACTATTTTGCTGACGACTTAATTGATGAATTTAAATTGAGAGGAAAAGACCTCGAAATGCAAAAGACGGAACTATTAAAACTCTATGGTGTTGGACCAGCCACAGTTTGGTATTTACTATTTGATGTTTTTCATCAATATGACTTTTTCAACCATATTTCTCCATGGGAACAAAAAATTTATTCAAAAATTTTTTCTGTCCACGGAAATAAACTTATAAAATATTTTGACCGTTTTGGGAAATATCGTCAACTTGCGGTTCATTATGCTTGGGAAAATTTATGGTGGCAACACAAGAAGAAACCCATTCCTTGGTTGGCAAAGGAAATTAGAGCGTAAATACGCCACCATTCATATTCAACTATCTTATATGATCGGAACGGATAGTTGAACTGCTGAAGATTATTTAGAGTAAATCACGGTAAATTTCATCGTGGGTACCGATGGAGATGAGCAAAATTCCTTCCGAAACGTAAAGAAATGCCAGGCGGATATTCCTTTCAATTGTAATCGCCCAAACATCATTTAACTTTCCTTTCAATTTGTGCAGTTCAAGTCCAGGATGTGTGGGAGTTATTTGTAAAGTTACAAGTTTAAACTTTACTTTTTCTCTCAATTCAGGGTGTTTCTTAAAAAGTTTTTTGGATCTTTCAAGAAATTTATCGCTAGGGGTTATTGTCATAAACTAGCAAACAAATCGTCGACAGAATTATAAGACCTAAGTTTTCCTGCTCTGTAGTCTTTTAACGCGGTTTTAGTTTCCTCTTCCAAAGTTTCACTCATCTGGTAGGTGGGGATATTAGTTACGAAATTGTAAACTTCCTGACTTATTAGAAATTTAATAAATTTTACGGGATCATAACCAAGACCTTGACCTTTTAGCGCAAGAATTTGCATTTCCTGCGGAGTTAAAGTTAATTGAACCTTTTGAGTCTGTTGATAAGTGGTTGTGTCCATAAGTAGTTACTTAGTACCACTTTCTAATGACTTTGTCAATGGGCAGGTCTTCCACAACCCCAGTTTATTTTCTCTCGCATATTTTTCGGATTCTGAAAATTGACCGGCGTATTTGACGTCGGGCGGGTAAGTGGCAACATTGGCAAAACCTTCTCTTACCAATAAATCATTAATAAAAATGTTATCTATATAAACAAACCGCAGCAATCGGTCATAGATGTCTTTATCAGAAACATCTTTTTCCAGCCGGACGGTTTTCCCTTCAACCAATTTTTTATTTTCGTCAGAAGCTTCGCGACCGTAACATTCGACCGGCTTTCTCGGGTCAACCGTCTCCGGCGTGTTGATCCCAATATACCGGACTTTTTGCCCGTCAGACAATTCAATGGTGTC
>CAYHSW010000037.1:2497-6702 GCA_964359405.1 uncultured Gammaproteobacteria bacterium
GCGTGTTGATCCCAATATACCGGACTTTTTGCCCGTCAGACAATTCAATGGTGTCACCGTCAACAACTCTCTTAACCACATACTCATTTGTCATTTTTGGCAAAGTAAAATTTACAGTTTTTAAATACCCAACAGCATCTTTTGCTGAAAAATAAATAATTACTCCAAGAATCAAAATCAAAAATAAAACAAATAATTTTTTCATTGGTTCGCCCTTGAGACGTAAGACCCGTCGGCGGTAGAGATAAGAATTTTTTCACCTTCTTTAATAAACAGCGGGGCCTGGAGTTTGAGACCGGTTTCGACGGTAATTTCTTTTTTCGGGGCATTGACCCGGTTGCCGGCCACGGCGTCCTGCGATTCGGTGACGGTTAAAACCACATTCGGCGGCAAAATTATTCCGATGGCCTTTTCCTCAAACAGCAAAACCCAGCATTTTAAATCGGGGATTAAATAAACCTCGCGGCCGGAAAGTGTCGACAGGGGAACCGGGGTTTGTTCATAAGTTTCACTGTCAATAAAAATGGCGTTGTCGCCATCAATGTAAGAAAATGTCAATTCTACTTTGTCCACGTCAGCTTCTTCCACCGACTCTGTAGTTTTATGAGCATACTCGACAACATTGCCGTTTTTCAAACTTTTATATTTAACCCGCATGATGGCCGACCCCTTGCCCGGGTTCATAAATTCTTTGGAGGCGACAACACACGGTTCCCCGCGAAACAACAGATACATTCCCTTTTCAATGTCTCCGGCATTAACCATTAGGGTATTTTAGCTAAATTTTAAAGATTTCGGAAGCGGGGAAATTAATAACATCGGAAATGGCCGGAGCATCGGCGGCCAGCATGACTAAACGATCAACACCAACGGCGATGCCTGCCACTTCCGGAAGACCATTTTTTAAAGCAGCGATAAAATCGGCATCAAGACCATAAATAGTTTTATTTAAAGTTTTTCGTTCCTCAAGATCCTTTTCAAATCTTGTTTTTTGGTCCTTCCAGTCGGTTAATTCCGAAAAACAGTTGCCAAGTTCCAGCCCGGCAAGAAAGATCTCAAATCTTTCGGCAAACCCCCGGGAATTTATTTTTGAAAGCGATGCCTGGTATTTCGGGTAGTCATAAATAAAAGCCGGCCGGCCGGAGGCAGTCAGTTTCGGCTCGACTTCGTTATAAAATTTTTGGGAAAAATCCTCCTGTTTGGGAATTTTTCCTTCAAAGACTTCTTCAATGGAAATTCTCGGCCAGGGCAACGACAAGTCATATTCTTTTCCCTGATAAACCATTTTTTTCCCGAGGATTTTAGTAAATAAATTTTCGCAATCTTTCATGACGTCAAAGTAGTTACCACCGACCCGGTACCATTCCAGCATCGTAAATTCTGGATTGTGTTGCCGGGAAACTTCTTCTTCGTTGCGAAAACAATGAGTAATTTCAAAACAACTGTCAATTCCTTGCGCCAAAAGTTTTTTGATGGAAAATTCCGGGGACATGATCAAAAAGCCCCGCCGTTTTTTACCGGTCATTGTCCGCAGTTGGGTCTCAAAAACTTCCAGGTTTGGTTCGCAGGAAGGGGCGGGGACTAAAATTGGGGTAAAAACCTCATGAAAGCCCTCACTTTTAAAATACCCGCGGACGACATCAACAACTTTTTCGTAACTAATGATTTTTTGTAAAGCGGTCATGGATTGAGAACGACAATGGATAAATTTAACAGGGCGGCAAGGCTGACCCATAAAAGATAGGGGACTAAAAGCCCGGCGGCAACGGAAGAAATCTTTTTAAAATTCACAATCGTCTTTAAAATTGAGAGCCAAAGTAACACAATTACAATAAATCCGAGCATTGGATTATGAAGATAGAAAAAGACAAAAGACCACAAAAAATTTAAAAACAATTGAAGGAAAAATATTTTTTTATTCCCATTTTTATTCCATACTATTGATAAAGAAATGGCCATCAAAAAATAAAGCAAGGTCCACACCGGTCCGAAAATCCAGTTGGGGGGATTAAACGGGGGTTTAATTAAACCCACATACCAATTTCCAATCGACGGCGTCGTTACCGCGGCGCCCATCGCTGAAACAGAGAAACAAATTAAAAGTGAAGCAAAAGTAATTATTATTTTTCTTTTCATCAATTTATCTTAACATAATTTATTTTAGATCTATATACGAACTAAAGAAACTACACTTACGCCGTTGACATTCGTAAGTACGAATAATAATATAGATGTATGGGATATTTTGGAAAAATTGAAGAGAAATTAGAGGCTCTTAGATTAAGAAAAATGGGTTGGTCGTATGGCCGAATAAAACAAAAAGTCAGTGTTTCCAAGGATACCATTAGCAGGTGGTGCAAAAACATTCCTTTAACATTAAAACAAAAGGATAAATTATTAAGCAATAAAATGTGGGGGCAGAAAAAAGGGTCAATAATTGCGGCTGAAAATAAAAAAATTGCTCGGATAAAGAAATTAGAGGAAATTAATATTCTTTCTAAACGTGAAGTCAAAAATATTACAGAAAGGGACAGGTTTATTGCGGGGATCGCATTGTACTCTGCTGAAGGAGATAAAGCAGATGGTAGAGGTGGTTTTGCAAATTCTGATCCCAATTTAATAAAATTCATGACTAATTGGTTTTTAGAGTTTCCAAAAGTTGATAGAAACAGACTGAGAGGTGCTTTGTGGATACATAATAATTTGAATGTGCCACAGGCAGAAAAGTTTTGGTCAAATTTAACAAAGATCCCCCGGAGTCAATTTCATAAGACATACAAGGTTAAACCGAAATTAGATAGTAGAAAAATAAGAAAAAATATTCATAAATATGGAGTATTTTCGGTTAGATTTTATGAAAGCGATAAACAAAGAAAAATTTTGGGATGGATTTTAGCGCTGTTTGGTAGTAAAATGTAAAAGTTCCTTGATTTTGAAATAATCCCCTGTAGCTCAATGGTAGAGCGCTTCGCTGTGAAAGTTTCGCAGCTCTCGACGGAAACGCCGGGATGAAAATCCAGGCTAATTCGGGGAAACCCTGAGTTTATCGAAGGGCAATCCCGAGCTAAACAAAATGTGTAGAGACTATATACCTGGGACCTAATGCTCGCCTTTGGCAGAAATGGTCAAGAGATAGTCCAAGCCTTTAAGTAATTAGAGGGCGCTTGTAACGAAGATGTTCGTGGTCCGAGTCCACGCGGGGGAGCTAAATTAATCTAACCAAATTTACTAAAACCGTGTCTAAAAGAGTACCGTCCCCAAACACCAAACACTGGGAAGAATACGCAAGCGTTCTGGCAAGATTTTGATAAAGAACTGGAGAAAATAGAAAGACAGCTGCGAGAAGGAAGTGTTGATGCATTAAACACTCTTGACGCATTATTTGAACGATTAAGGAGTAAGATTGGATATGACAATGAATAAATGAAAGGATGTGAAAAATATATGGCAACGAAAAAACAAACTGAAACAGCAAAGAAAAATATAAAGAAAGCGCAAAAGAAATGGCAAGATATGTCACCACGGGAACATTCTTTAGCTCAGCCTGAAGGACGAGGAAGAGCAAAGCCTGGAACAAAAGGTGAAGGTGATTACTTCAGAATTGTTGTAAGGTCAAAAGATGAGTTTGTTACATTCCGCAATCAAGATATTGGAGAGCCAGGACACATTCAACGCTTAGCAGGAAAAAGAAGCAGCGGCTCATGGGATACGCAGACATGGCTTATCAGTAAGAAAGATGCTCACATTGAAGGTAATAGATTAATTCCTGACACTGATGATGCGCGGGAGGTAATAGAGAAACTCGGTTCTGAGCCAAAGCACATTAAAGCTGACATCTTTGAAGCAAAAGATAGGCCAAATGTTCCTGAAAGCGAAAAACCAACTCCTGCGCAACAACGAGCGCGAATGGAGAATATAGAAAAGGCGCAGCAAGCCAGGCGGAAGAGCAAGTAGGAGAGGATAAAGAATGATAGGGAGGTGGTTCTTGTGATTCGAAAAGTCAAGGAAGGCTATCGCGTGGTTTCCGAAAGCGGACGTAATATGGGAACGTACCCAACAAAAGAAGAAGCGAAAAAGCGTTTGCAACAGATTGAATATTTTAAACACAAAAAGAAAACATAATATGTTTGAAGATAGAAGAGATGCAGGCCAACAACTTGCAGAACAATTAATAGAATACAAAGATCATCCTATTGTGTTAGCAC
>CAYHSW010000038.1:0-6702 GCA_964359405.1 uncultured Gammaproteobacteria bacterium
CATACGATTTTTTTACTCCGCTTTTTGATAAAAAGGCAAATTCCGAAACGACGGGTAAAAGAGAATCAATTTCAAAATAAACACAGGGGTCTCCAATTTTAAATTCTCCCTTTTTAACCACCACATGCCACCCCAAAACGCCGGCACATTCAATAGCATCCGCATTTTCAATCGGCTTTAAATCTGATATTTTTTGAATGGTAACTAATTTTCTTGTTGCCATACGACTCAACTATTTTTATATTTTTTTGCTTCTTTATATTGTTTGTAATCAACAACCACAACTGCCGGCCTCCCAAATCGGGTTATTATAATCTCTGCCCCGCCATAACTTACAAGATTTAACATTTCCGAAAAATGATCCCTAAAATATTTTGAGGTAACTGTCTTTGTCATAACGAAGTTATATCAACATATGTACACTTTGTCAAGTTCGTACATTTCGTACGAATTAGCATTTAGAAAATCCGCAGGCGTAGCATTTAGAGCAACCTTCTTCAAGGACTAGGGCCGCGGCGCCGCAGGAAGGACAAAGATCCCGCTTCACAGCGCTCGAATTTTCAATTTGAAATTTAAAATTTGAAATTTCTTCTTTACCCTCTGCCTTATTCTCTGTGCCCTGTGCCTTGGTTACTCCAAAATGCATGGCGATGGCTTTCGCCACAGCATCAGGCAAACTTTTGACCCGGTTGGCACCAAAGCCAACCACTCCTGCTCCGCCGATACCGGATAACTGATCAACAATTTCCAAAGCCCGCTCTTTGGCCGGCCGGTGATTGCCGAAACGCAAGGTGGTAGAAATAAGCCGCCCCAGAGCCTCGGCCATCGCCGCTACTTCCGACCCGGCTTTACCAATATTGATAAATAATTCATAGGGATTATTGTCTTCGTCATGGTTAACGGTTATAAACGCCGTCCCGAGCGGGGTTTCTATCCGGTACGTCGCCCCCTCAACTTTCACCGGTCTCTTTGGTAATTCTTTAATAACTGATTGTTCTTTTGGTTTTGTCCCAATATTTAACACCTGAACATCCTTACACCCATCCCTATAGACCGTGATGCCATTACAGCCCGTCTGATAAGCCAGAGTATATGCATTTTTAATATCTTCAACTGTCGCCGAATTTGGTAAATTAATAGTTTTGGAAACGGAGTTATCTGTAAATTTCTGAAACGCCGCCTGCATCTTAACGTGCCACTCTGGTGTAATATCATGGGCGGTGACAAAAACATTTTTTAACTGCTCCGGAACTTCCATAATATGAGCTACCGTTCCTTCATTAACAATTTTTTCCTTAATGGTGTCTGTGTACCAACTTTGGTTCTCGGCAAACTTTTCAAAAATGGGATTGGTAAAAAACATTACTCTCCCCCGGGCATTATCGTGCTTAAAAGCAATGGCAAAATAAGGTTCGATACCGGTTGAAGAATTGGCAATAATAGAAATCGACCCCGTCGGAGCAATAGTTGTTACCGTTGAATTTCTTATGGGTTTATCGTTTTTATAAATACTTTCAGAAAATAACGGAAACGGCCCTCGTTCCGCGGCTAATTCCTGCGAGGCCTCATGGCCCTTATCCCTAATAAATTTCATTATTTTTTCCGCCAAGTTAATAGCCTCATCACTATTATAGGGAATCTTCAGTAACGCCAGCATGTCCGCCCATCCCCCAACTCCGAGTCCGATTCGACGAATTTTGGTCGCCATTTCTTGTATCTGCGGAAGCGGATAGGGGTTTCTTTCGATAACCGAATCCAAAAATCTGACCCCGCTTTTAACCGTCTTTTCAAGTTTATTCCAGTCAACGTCATTGTCTTTGACAAAATACGTCAGAAAAATACTCCCAAGATTACAAACATCAAAAGGATATAATTGTTGTTCGCCACAGGGATTAGTGGATTCTATCGGCCCGAGTGACGGAACGGGATTACCGGAACCGGCATTCATCCGATCAATAAAAATCATTCCGGGATCACCGGTCCGCCAGGCGGCAGCGGCAATTTCGTCCATCACAAATCGAGCCTTAAGTTTTTTAACCGGTTGTTTGGTTTTGGGGTCATAAAGTTCATATTCCGTATCGTCAAAATAAGCTTTCATAAAAACATCAGTAGCTGCAACTGATATATTGAAATTAGTAATCCCGCCCTGTTCTTTGCAATGAATAAATTCCAAAATATCCGGATGGTCAACGCGCAAAATTCCCATGTTGGCTCCCCGGCGCATCCCGCCCTGTTTTATTTGTTCGGTCGCCGCATCATAAACTTTCATAAAACTAACTGGGCCGGAAGCTACCCCTTTTGTAGAGCCAACTATCGCCCCCGCCTGTCTTAACCGCGAGAAAGAAAAGCCTGTTCCCCCGCCGGATTTATGAATAATGGCCTGCCATTTAATCCCATCGAAAATGCCATCAATAGAATCTTCAACCGGCAAAACAAAACAGGCGCTGTACTGCAAATTGTTGCCCTTACCGGCATTGGCCAGAGTTGGGGAATTAGGCAGAAATTCATGGGTGGCCATCATCGAATAATATTCCCGGGCGAAAGGCATGGGGTTTGTTTCTACTGAGGCAATGTCCCAGGCAACGCGCCAGCACATTTGGTCAGGAGTCTCAATAACTTCTCCTGTTTGATCCTTTAATAAATATCTCTCCTTTAAAACTTTAACCGCCTGTTCACTCCATTCGCCTTTTAGTAAATCGCTCGGCATGGGCGGGACAACTTGCTCATTAATTTTGTCTGAAATAATTCGGGACATGACGTCCAATATAAGAGTCTGTCAAGAGCCGGTCAACTACCAATTAAGAGGACAAAGTGGATCATGGCCTCAAATTGTATACTCGTTGGGGAAAAACCTTTTGTCCGCCAAATGGAGATTATATTGCGCTTTCATAACTGGATCAAAGATAAACAAACCCATCACGTCATCACGCAAGTCCTTAAGAAGCCACAACCGCCGCCAAAACTTTTGAAGATGAAGAAAATAAAAGAAGAGTTGCAAAAACTAAAACCCAAATTTTCTTCATGGTTTTATTGTAGCACTTTAAATCAACAACTGGAAAAGACGGACTAAAACGGCTCTTGACAACCGGAAAAGACGTGCTATATATGTACATATGATCAAAAGAACTCTTTTACCCAAGCTTATCGCCCACCTTGATAATCCGGAAATTAGCCTCATTGTGGGTCCGCGTCAGGCCGGCAAGACAACTTTAATGGGGCTTTTGATTGATCATCTCAAATCTCAAGGGAAAAACTCCTTGTTTCTGAATTATGATCTTGACAGTGATCGGCCGTATTTTAAATCGCAAACCGATCTGGTGGGTAAAATTCGTCTTGAAATTGGAAACACTGGCTATGTTTTTCTTGATGAAATTCAACGAAAAGACAACGCCGGATTGTTTCTTAAGGGCCTGTCTGATATGAATTTGCCTTATAAATTTGTCGTTTCCGGATCCGGAAGCCTAGAACTCAAAGAAAAAATTGCCGAGTCGCTCGCTGGGAGGAAAAGGATTTTTACCCTTAATCCCCTAAGTTTTGAAGAATTTATAAATTTTAAAACTCAATATCATTACGAAGAAAAATTAGTCGATTATTTAAAAACCGATCCCGAAGGGGGGCAAAAATTATTAAAGGAATATTTAAGTTTTGGCGGTTATCCAAAGGTTGTAACTTTTGAAACGACTGAGGAAAAACTGGAGGCAATTAAAGATATTTTTGAAAGTTATTTAGAGAAAGATATTCTCGGACTTTTAAATTTAAAAAGAACGGAGAATTTTTCTAACCTTGTTCGCACTCTTTCATCACAAATGGGAAAATTGATTAATTATTCAGAACTATCCTCCACTCTCGGCATCACCGAGAGAACCGTTAAGCATTATATTTGGTATTTAACCAAAACTTTTGTTGGGGATAAAATATCTCCTTTTACACACCGGCTCCGCAAAGAGATTGTCAAATCCCCGGTTTTTTATTTTACGGACACCGGTCTGGCCAACTTTGCCACCCGGGACTTTTACATGCAGGATTTTTCCACTTTAGGATTTCATTTCCAAAATTTGGTCTATCACGAACTGAAAAATTTATTCGGGGATGTCCACTATTGGCGAACTAAAGACGGAGCTGAAGTTGATTTTGTTATTGATAATGGCCGAAGTCCTGTCCCTATCGAAGTTAAGTTGCAAACCCCGTCCGAGTCAAAAATCCCAAACGGGTTAATTAGTTTTATAAACAAATACAATCCACCAAAAGCTTATGTTGTAAATTTAAGTTACCAAGGCAAAACAACTTATAACAAAACTGTTGTAAGTTTTATTCCATACTATTCTCTAAAATCTATCTTGTAATCAAAAATGCCCCTATACCAATTAAAATTGCCCCGAAAAGTTTTAGCCAAGTGAGTTTTTCGCCCAAGAATAAAATCGCCAGGATGACGACAAAAATTATAGACGTCCGGTCAATGGCCGCGACTTTGGTTGCATCACCCATTTTAAGCGCGGCAAAGTAAAAAACCCAAGACGCGGCCCCTGCCAGGCCGGAAAGAAAAATCCACAACATGTTATTACCGGTTATTTGCGACAGCCCGGAAAATTTGCCGGTAAAAAGGGCCAAACCAAAAACTGCCACGGCCATAATGATCGCCCGAAGAGACGTTGCAAGTGTCGAATCAACATTTGAAAGCCCAATTTTCCCAAATATGGCAACTAAAGCCGCAGTAATTGAAGATAAAACTGCAAATAAAAACCACATATTACCTCTGTCCTACTAGTACAACCTCCTCAACCAGTCGATTCGTATAGCCCCATTCGTTGTCGTACCAGGCGAAAATTTTGATGAGGTCCCCGCCGGCGACTTGGGTTAAAGATAGATCAATGATGGCCGAGTGCGGATTGCCAATAATGTCTGAGGAAACAATGGGGTCAGTGGTCACTTCCAAAATGTGTTTATACCGCACTGACTCGGCCTCCTCTTTTAAAATCTGATTTACTTCCTCAGCGGTCGTGTTGCGTTTTAGATGAAAAGTGAAATCAGACAGCGATCCCGTCACGACGGGAACCCGAATCGCCACTCCGGTAAAAAGTCCCCGTAACTCCGGAACGGTTTCTGTGGCCGCTTTGGTTGCCCCCGTTGAGGTGGGAATGATATTCAAAGCCGCAGCTCTGCCTCGACGATAGTCTTTATGTCCGCCATCCTGCAATCTTTGGTCGGTTGTGTAAGCATGCATCGTCGTCATCATGGCTTTATAAACCCCAAATTTCGAGACCATGATCTGGGCCACCGGAGCAATGCAATTGGTCGTGCAAGAAGCATTAGAAATTATCTGGTCATTATTAACCTCGTTAACCCCAATAACAAAAGTTTTAATGACGGAGTCTTTGGCCGGGGCAGAGAGAACGACTTTTTTGGCTCCGGCAGTTAGATGGGTTTTTATTTTTTCTTCGGTCGTCAAGGCTCCGGTGCATTCAATGACGACATCCACGCCCAGGGCGTGCCAGGGGAGCATTTCCGGTGATTTTTCACAAAAAACAGGTATCTTTTTGCCATCAACAATTAAATTTTTATCATCAACGGCAATAGTATGATTTTTTAAAACGCCGTAGGATGTATCGTACTTTAGCAGGTACGACCAGCCCAAAAGATCAGTCGAACTGCCGGCGTTAATCGCCACAATTTCAATCTCATTAGAAAATCTTTCAAGAATCACCCGATGAGCGACTCTCCCAATTCTCCCATAACCATTAATAGCAACTTTGATCATAATAAGGCTTCAATTCCTGGTAACTTTTCCCCGCTTAAAAATTTTAACATACTTCCTCCTCCGGTTGACACCCAGTCAAAATTATTTAAAACCCCGAGTTTTTTGAGAAAATCAACTGTATCGCCGCCGCCGACGACTTTATAGGCTTTTTTGTTTTTCAAAATTAATTCCGCGACTTTTTTGGTCCCCGCTTGCCATTTTTCTTCTTCAATTGCTCCAAACGGCCCGTTCCAAATAATGGTATTGGCCAATAAAAAGTCCGCTTCGGCATCGGCAATCGCCTGCGGAAAAATATCTTTAAAATCTTCTGTTAGTGGCAAAGCCGTGATTTTGTTTCTGTTTAATGGATAACTAAAGGCCTCCGTAACGATCTTCCCCCCGATCAAAATCTTATCTGCAAAATCTGTCATTTTGGCGATCACCGGAATTTTTGTCTCCATCTTTGCCCCGCCAATAATAACCAACAATGGCCGGCGCGGATTATCCAAAACTTTTTCTAAAACTTCAATTTCCTTGACCAAACGAAAACCGGCGTAATGCGGCAATAATTTTGGGACGCCAACCATTGAAGTGTGCGCCCGCTCACAATTGGCAAAGGACTCGTTGATATAAACTTCAGCCAAATTTGCCAATTCTTTAGCAAATTCGGGATCGTTTTTCTCCTCTTCCGGAAAAAATCTTAAATTTTCCAAAACCACAAAGTTGGGGTTAATTTCATATCCGTGGAATCCGTTGTCAATCCAACTAATCCGAAGTTCTTTTTTTGCAAACCACTCGGCAACTCGCTTGGCAGAAAACTGTTCATCATATTTACCGTCGGGACGACCTAAATGACCACACAAAATCACGGTGTTTTCCCGCTCTAATAAAAATTCTATTGTTGGCCAAATCGCTTCCAACCTGGTGTAATCATCAATGGGAACATCAATGTCCCCCCGCACCAACAC
>CAYHSW010000039.1:0-6567 GCA_964359405.1 uncultured Gammaproteobacteria bacterium
TAATCACGCCATAATCGCGACAGGAATCATGACAAGTTTAATTCGTAATATGAATTTGGGCCTTCAATACGAGCCAGAAGGATTTTATTTTTAACAAGTCTTTGCAGTCGTCTTTGAACGGTTCGCCTGTTTTCCCTAGTTATATCCAGAGCGTCGGCTAAGGTTATTTTTCCCACAGTCCCGACGAAATCAACAATTTTAAGTTCCAAATCGGACAAACTAATATTTTTGGCACCGGAAACAGCGGGAACCGTTAATATCTGCGTCTTAATATTTTCCACTTCGTCTAAAAAGCCGGTCACAAAATATTCCAGCCATTCAGTCAACGAAGCTTGCCGTCGTTGGTCGAAAGTGGCAGCGGTGTTTAATTTAGAATAATATTTTTTTCTGTCTCGGTTATAATAATCTTCAAGCGCCAGAATTTTTTTAAATCCCCAACCGGACTGGTAAAGATGTAAAAGGGTTAACAGCCGGCCAACTCTGCCGTTACCGTCAGTGAATGGATGAATGGTTTCGAATTGATAATGAAAAAGTCCGGCCCGTAAAATCGGATGCAGATTTTTTTCTTTGCCCAAAAAATTCAATAAACTGTTAATTTCCTTTTCGACGTCACCCGCTTTCGGTGGGGTGTAAATTACTTCATCTGATTGGTTTTGATGGGTGTTGACAATATAAACGGGAGTTATTCGAAAAACCCCGGCTTTTTGCGGAGAAACTAACCCGTCAATTACTTTTTTATGAATTTGCAAAATGTCATTAATATTCAAACTGGATTTTTTATTTAATCGGTCGATAAGTTTGAGGGCAGAATGGTAATTATTTACTTCCAAAATTTCTTTTTGTGAGGCATGAACAGATTTCCCCTCGAAAAGTTTTTTGACCTCAAATTCCTCCAGAGTGTTGCCCTCGATACTGGTCGAAGTGTGGGCAATTTTTATCGCGGTCATTTTTCGCAGAAAAACTTCCCGTGCCGGCAAAATTCTGGCCGATTCCACAAAGTTTTTAATCTCTGCAATCCGGCTCAAGGCATTGACAATTTTTGAAGTTATTTGATACTTTGGGGTAAACATAGAGTTATTATAGCAAATCATGATAATATAAACTGGTGATAATGTTGTTTTTATTTATTCTTGGGCTTTGTATTGGCAGTTTTTTGAATGTGTTAATTTGGCGCCTAAATGATGAAAAGGCGCCAAAATTTTGGCAGGGGCGGAGCATTTGCCCAAAATGTAAACACTCCCTCGCTTGGAAAGATAATATTCCCCTACTATCTTTTATTTTATTAAATGGCAGATGCCGGTATTGCCATAAAAAAATTTCTTTGCAATATCCTCTAGTGGAACTTTTAACAGCAGTAGTTACTGTGTTACTGGCAACTAATTTTATTAGTTTATTAACTGCTTACTGTTTCATTGTGATTTTCTTCTCTGATTGGATTTACGGTTTAATTCCCGATGAAGCGACATTAATTTTATTGATCGTTGGAATATTTCTTAATTGGAATAATTGGTTAATTGGTTTATTGGCATTATTGGTTTTATTGAGTGTTTTTTTGGTGACTCGCGGTCGCGGCATCGGTTTTGGCGATGTGAAATTAATTTTCCCGCTGGGATTGTTATTAGGTTGGCCGAAGATTTTGGTGATGTTTTACGCGGCCTCGATAATGGGCGGCGGATACGCCCTGTTTCTTTTGGTCTTGCATCGCAAAAAATTTGGTGACACAATAGCCTTAGGGCCGTTTTTGATTATCGGCACTGTCGCTGCCCTATGCATAAAGGATTCACTCTTATCGAACTTATGGTGGTTATTTCCATAATGGGGCTTTTGGCCCTGATGGGCTTTTACGGCATGTCTCCCGCCCGCGAAAATGAAAAATTAGCCAATGCCCAAAAAGAATTAATAGGCAATCTTCGTTCTTCACAAAATAAAGCCATCGCTGGTTCTGGTGGAGGAAACACAGCGTATTCCATAACACAAGGTACTTATTCATTTAGCGGTATTAGTATAAGTAATTTTAATGTGTGTTTTTATAATCCCAATTTGGCAACTCCGCCGTGTGCAGTAATTGTTCCTGTAACTATAACTCTAACAAATAATTCAAATGGTGCAACGAAGCGAATACAAATTGACGGGTCGGCAAATAGAGTCACAAATATTTATGCATTATAAATCTGGCATGACATTGGTGGAAACAATGGTAGCGATAGCGATTTTTTCCATAATCGCGACGGCGTTAATTTCCATGGCTGTTACTACTCTTTCCGCCCAACAAAGTGCAAAATTAAAAAATTTAGCCACAAGATGTGCCGAAAGCAAAATGGAGGAAATAAAATCTTGGGAAGCAAATAATCGTTCGGTTATTCAAGCTGGCCTGTGGACGGGATTCCCTTCGAGTGGGAATTGCCCGCCATTTTTTACTGTCGCTGTGACGTCGGGGACGACAACAACGGTGAGGGTTACTTGGTCGGAAAAAGGGCAATCAAAAGCAATTAATTTAGTCACCAAAATAACCATATGGCTATGAAGAAGGGATTTTCATTAGTGGAATTAATGGTGGTGATTGGAATAATCGGGGTTTTGCTGACTGTCGGGATGAATTTATTTTTTCAGGTGGTCATGTCTGCCAACAAAGCCACAACAGAAGCTGACCTTAGGCAAAACGCCAGTTTAGTCATGGAAACAATTTCCAGAGAAGTGAGAAAAGGGAGTTGTCTTGATGCGGCGTCAGGTTCTTTAAAAATCTATACAACAACTGATTGTTCTGGAACATTTACCCCAATTAATGTTGCCCAATTGGTTTCACCGAATATAATTATTACTCTGACTTATCCAGTCTTTACACCAAAACAAGTTACAGTTCAGCTTAGATTAGATAAAACCGGCAGTAGAAGTGATTTTCAGGGGTCGATAACAGAAACGCAGACGATTACAGTTAGAAATTAAAATATGTTATCATGAATATGATGAAAAGAAATTCGGGACAAGCGGCAATTTTTGTGTTACTGGTTATGCTTTTAGGCCTTACAGTCGGTCTCTCTGTCATGTCCCGCACTCTGCAGGATTTAAAATCAACCACCACTTCCGATCAATCCTCGCGGGCCTTTTCCGCCGCCGAAGCCGGGATTGAAACAGCATTGACCAATCTAACTTCTGGTAGTACCACAGTTAATGGAGTAACAGTCAATTATAATGTTGTAGCAACCTCAGATACTTACACAGCAACGATACCAAAAGATGAAGTTGGGCAAATTGAATTGACAAGTCCGACTCAAGTGATAGTTTCATGGACAAATAGTGCCGCTTTAGAACTTAATTTTTATACTTATAATGCCGGCTCCGAAACTTATGGGGTGACTAAATATGCTTTAAATCCGTACGGGGAGACTATTGACAATAGTTTTTCTACTTCAAATCCGGGCCCTGTCGGATATAAATCAACAATTACTATTCCGGCGGTTGCAGACTCGAAATTATTAAGAATTAAGCCAATTTATAGCGGAGCAACGGTTCAGGTAACCGGAACGTTTGGCCCGCAGAAATATACAATCACATCAACCGGCAGTACCACTGACGGGACAACGAGGAAAGTGCAGGTTGATAAATCCAAGCCGGCATTGCCACCGTTATTTGATTACGTTTTATTCGGTGGTTCTGGGAGTGTTTCTCAGTAACCTCTTGCAACTTTAAAAATTTTAGTGAATACTTATTGTAATGAAATACTCTGATCATTTTGGACTTGACGTTGGAGCTTCGGAAATTAAGGCGGTTTATTTAAACCAAGCTGGAAGTGGTTTTAAACTTGTGTCATTTGGTCTGGAAAAACTGCCGGTTAACCTCACTGCCGGAGGGGATACTTTGGATTTTGAAGAAGCGGCCAACACGGTCAAAAAGATGATAAAAGATTTGGGAATCGGCACCCGCAAGGTGGCAGTTTCTGTTCCCGAGGCGCAGGTATATACAAGGGTTATTGAAGTTCCGGTAATTTCCGACAGCGAATTGGAAAGCGCTATCCATTGGGAGGCGGAACAGTATGTCCCCATTCCCATCGCTGATGTTTTACTGCGGTATCAGATTTTAAATAAACCGGAAAAAGCCGCTCCCGGTTCTAAAATGGATGTTTTACTTGTGGCGGCTCCCAACACGGTAATTGAAAAGTATATGAAACTTTGTAAAATGACGGGGCTGGAACTGGTTGGTATTGAAACAGAAATTTTGGCGGTTTCCCGGGCTCTGGTAGGCAACGATCCCTACTCTCCCACTTCTTTAATTGTCAGTTTCGGCGGGGCTTCGACCGACCTAGCCGTGGTTAAAAAAGGCAGTCTTTCTTTCGTTCGTTCACTCACGACAGGAGGAAACGCTGTTACTCGTTCGGTTATGGCTGATTTAAAAATGGATGAAAATCAGGCCGAGGAATATAAACGAACTTATGGTATGGATCAGGAACAACTTGGGGGGAAAGTTTTGGCGGCCATTTCGCCGGTCGTGGAGATGATTATCTCTGAAATCAAAAGGGCCATCGCTTTTTATCAATCAAAAAGACCCGATGATCCGATTAAGCGGGCCGTCTTGGTTGGCGGGATGGCAAAAATGCCGGGATTGGTTAATTATTTAGGGCAGGCGTTGACTCTTGAGGTTCAGGTCGGTGATCCTTTTACCAATATTGTCAAAACAGAAAAGCAATCACAGTCTCTTGGGGATAATCTGCCGGTTTACGCCACCGCCGCCGGGTTGGCCCTGAAGGAAGAATAAAATGGCCATTGAAATTAATCTTTTACCGGATAAGAAAAAAGATCTGAGTCCCGATGTGGAGTCGGGGCTTATAAGGGTGCGAAAAGTTGCCGTTATTGTCCTATTTTTAGTTTTAATGGTGGCTGGCGGGACTTTCGCCTACGGACAAGCCCTTTTGGCTCAAAAAAGCTCTCTGGAAACAAAAATAGAAAATCTGGGGAAAGCCATTACCTCACTTAAAGAGAAAGAAATCGTTTTGGTCCTTCTTAAGGAAAAAGTGGCCGGAATAAAAACGGTTCTCGGAGTCCGGAGGGATATTTCCAAGGAGATGAGTTTTATTCAAACTCTTGTTCCCGTTGATGCCCAAATATTAGGTTTTGACATTGATAACAAGGGATTATATAAGCTGGATCTTAAAACTAAAGATTCAGGGGTTTTGGACACGCTCATCGCGGCCTTCAAAAATTCCAAATACAAAAATGTGGTAATTAATGATTTGTCCGGAAATGTTTCTGAGGGGTATAAATTTAAATTAACATTTAATATATGAATAAATATAAGCCATATTTGTGGCCTTGTCTTTTGATTTTAGCCTCTATTTTAACGGTTTTTTATATTGTCTGGCCCAGTATTGCCCAAATAATGGTGACCAGAAACGAAATGGGGAATCTTGAAGAAAGACGAAAGATACTGGCGGATAAAGCGGCAATTTTGGAACGAACTGATGATCAACTTGTCAGGACCAGCTTGTTAAAAGCCGAAACGGCCCTGCCGACGGATAAAAATGTTTCCGGAATGATTTTTGGATTAGAAAACCTTGCCGCTTCCGCCTCGGCGAAACTGGAAACCTTCTCTACGGTTGTGGGAAAAATGGCGACAGATTCGGCTAAACCGGTTGTTATTGAGAAAGATAACAAGCTTGGTAATCAAGTGCAAATAATTTCGGTAGAAACAACTTTTACTACTGATTTTAATTCCCTTAAAGAATTTTTGCGCCTTTTGGGCTCAGTTAATCGTCTGGTTGGAGTGAATTCCATTTCCTGGAAGGATCCAAAAGCGAATATCATTTTGGATGTTTATTATCAGCCATTGGCTAAAACTTTAGGAGAAATAGTTACTCCGGTTTACGAATTGACACAGGAGGACAGGGTGTTAATCAACAAGGTGTCATCTTATCCGTTGGCAACACTGCAAACCGCTCCCCTTCCCGCCGGCAAACCCAACCCGTTTAATTAATCGCGTCATTCCGGCCGTATCCGGAATCCCCTATTAAAATTATGGATTTTTCAACTGAAAACGCAATTGCGTTTGTAGGTAGGCGGATTGTCGGGACAATCTAGTTGCAGAATGACATTCTGCAGTTATAATTGCCAATTGAAATTGCAAATTTTTTCCAATAATATATTTATATGCTAACAAATGACGATTTAACTGCAATTGGAAATTTAGTTGATAAAAAACTAGATGAAAGAATTACTCCTTTAGTTAAAGGGTTAAAAAAGGCTAATAGAACGATTAATCGTGTGGATAAGGACATGAAGTTGTTAACCGCAACCCTTTAGGTGGCTTCGGCGAGGATGACGTTGACCCTTTTTTGTTCTTTAACGGCCAGGATTTTAACCAGGTCGCGGATGGCTTTGATAATTTTCCCCTCTTTACCGATGACTTTGCCCATGTCCGAAGGATCAACAGTAATAGTTAAAACGACAGTATCGTACTCGTCAACTGTCTCGGAAACATCAACTTTGTCCGGACTGTCAACTAAATTTTTAACCAGATATTCGCAAAAATCTCTCATATCTTCATCATGTCATCCTGAACTTGTTTCAGGATCCATTC
>CAYHSW010000040.1:0-6405 GCA_964359405.1 uncultured Gammaproteobacteria bacterium
TATTATCGTGATATAATTTCTCGTTTGTCATGCTGAACTTGTTTCAGCATCTTTCTCCAAAATCCATGAGGATTAAGACGAGATCCCGAAACAAGTTCGGGATGACATCGCAAACAAAATGAATGACAAGATAATTATCAAGGGGGCAAGGGAACATAATTTAAAAGACATTAATGTCGAGATTCCCAAAAATAAATTGATAGTTTTTACGGGGGTGTCAGGCAGTGGCAAATCGAGTTTGGCCTTTGACACGATCTACGCTGAGGGACAAAGAAGATATGTTGAAAGTTTGTCCAGTTACGCCCGCCAATTTTTGGGAGTCATGGACAAACCGGATTGCGATTTAATCGAGGGATTATCCCCGGCAATATCTATTGACCAGAAAACAACTTCACATAATCCGCGGTCAACGGTCGGAACAGTGACAGAAATTTATGATTATTTAAGATTATTATTTGCCAGAATCGGACACCCCCATTGTCCAAATTGCGGGAGAGAAATAGCCCACTTGACGTCCGAGCAGATAGCAGAACAAATTCGAAAATTAGGACAACCAAGGCTTTTAATTTTAGCACCAGTAGTGAAAGGCAGGAAAGGGGAGTACTCGAAATTATTTCAGAATTTAATTAAAGACGGATATAAAAGGGTGAGAATTGATAATGAAATATTTAATTTGGACGAAGAGCTGTTTTTATTAAAGAACAATAAGCATAATATCGAAGTCGTTGTTGACAGACTAGTTTTTAAGAAAGGCGAAAATGAAAGATTAAAAGAGGCTGTTGATACGGCATTAAAAATTGCCGATGGCGAATTAATTGCCTCAATTGTAACCGACGCCTCATTTGAGTTCCCTGATAAGCCGAAACTTATGGAGGATCACTTGTTCTCCCAAAAATTTGCCTGTCCGCTTTGTAATATTTCTCTGCCCGAGATTGAACCGCGGATGTTTTCGTTTAACACTCCTCACGGCGCCTGTCCGACCTGTGCCGGTTTAGGTTACATATTAAAAATTGATCCGAGTTTAATTGATGAACCGGGATTGGGTATTGAAAAGCTTGATTGGCCCGTCGAAACTTGTCAGACGTGTCAGGGAAACAGATTAAAGCCGGAGGCTCTTGGGGTGACAATTAATAATATTAATATCGTGGAGGCGACAAACCTGAGTGTTGATAAAACTTTAGACTGGGTAAAAACAATCGAGGCATCAGCTGTCGCTACTCCTGTTAAAAAAGAATTGGTTGCCAGACTTGGCTTTTTAGTCGATGTGGGGCTGGATTATTTAACCTTGAGCCGGACGGCAAACACTCTGGCCGGCGGCGAGGCTCAGAGAATCCGGCTGGCATCACAGATCGGTTCAGGTTTATCAGGAGTGTTATATGTTTTGGACGAACCGTCTATTGGGCTGCATCAAAAAGATAATATTAAATTAATTGAAACCCTAAAAAGACTGCGGGATCTGGGAAATTCGGTGATTGTTGTCGAACACGACCGGGAAATGATGGAACACGCCGATTACATTTATGATTTCGGACCCGGAGCGGGAGTTAACGGTGGAAAAATTATTGCCGAGGGGACAGTTGAACACATAAAAAAGGATAAAAAATCAATAACTGGGGATTACCTTTCTGACCGAAAGTCTATAGATTGTCATGCCGAACTCGTTTCGGCATCTGGTACTCAAGAGATCCTGAAACAAGTTCAGGATGACACGAGGCTTCGCCTCTATGGTTGCCAAGAACATAATCTCAAAAATATCACTGTTGAATTTCCACTCGGCAAATTAATCGGTGTTACTGGCGTTTCCGGATCGGGAAAATCGACATTGGTCAATGATATTTTATATCAGGCATTAGCCAAAAAATTTTATTCCCAACATAAAGAAAAACCCGGAAAATATGACGAAATTTCCGGCTGGGAATATTTGGACAAAGTCATTTTAATTGACCAATCACCAATCGGCCGGACACCAAGATCCAACCCCGCCACATACACGGGATTGTTTACGTACGTTCGGCAATTATTTGCCCAAACCCAGGAGGCCCGTCTTAAGGGTTTTAAAGAAGGTAAATTCAGTTTCAATGTTAAAGGCGGCCGGTGTGAAGCCTGTGAGGGAGAGGGACAGATTAAAATTGAAATGCAGTTTTTGCCGGATGTCTATATCGACTGTGAAGTGTGTCGGGGGAAACGCTACGAATCATCCGTTCTGGAAGTACAATATAAAGATAAAAATATCGCACAGGTTTTGGATTTAACTGTTGATGACGCTCTGGAATTTTTTGCCCCGATTCCGGCATTGCATCGAAAGTTAGAAACTTTGCAGGATGTAGGATTGGGTTATATCCATCTTGGTCAACCGGCCCCGACGCTGTCCGGAGGAGAAGCGCAGAGAGTAAAATTGGCGACCGAACTTTCTAAAAAAGCCACCGGACGGACGATTTATATTCTTGACGAACCGACAACCGGCTTGCATTTTGCCGATCTGCGCCGTTTACTCTACGTTTTAAAACGGTTAGTTGGTGTTGGCAACACGGTGATAGTAATTGAACATAACCTGGATATTATTAAAAACTGCGATCATATAATTGACCTCGGACCCGACGGCGGCGACGGCGGGGGAGAAGTTGTGGCTGTTGGTACCCCCGAACAAGTGGCTAATAACCTAAGAAGTTACACCGGCAAATATTTGAAGGATATTTTATAATTAATTGTGCTTCGAAAATTATTTATTTTTTTATTACTTTATTTTATTATTCCAAATAAGGCATTGGCTACGGGGGACGGGAAGTTTGCGGTGTCGTATGATATTAAATATAACGTCGCGGCAACGGGAATAACGACAGTTAATGAAACGGTGCTTCTTAAAAATCTGTCTTCTAATTATTACGCTACAGAATATTCCAGTAAAATTGTGGATGAGAAGATTGAAAACATCCGCGGTTTTGATGCCCTTGGTCCCCTAAAAACAAAAGTCTCAAATTCAAATCTTAAAGTTTATTTTAATGACAAGGTTTACGGCCTGGGCAGGACTTATCAATGGACTTTGAGTTATGAAACCTCCGAAATTGCCAAAAAAAGCGGGCGGATCTGGGAAATTATCCTGCCAAAACCTTCGGATACCGAAGACATTGAAAATTATACCATTACTTTAAATGTTCCTAAGGAATTCGGCCTACCGGCTTATTTAAAGCCCCAACCGAAGACAGGCTTTGTCTGGACTAAAGACGAAATTAAGACTTCGGGAATTTTTGCCGCCTTCGGAGATTACCAAAATTACAATTTCCGCCTGACATATCATCTTGATAATAAAAATGTCATTCCGGTACGAACTGAGGTTGCCCTCCCGCCAACCACTTCCTATCAGGAAATATTTTTGCAAAGCCTCGATCCAAGACCTGAAGACGTAATAATTGATCAGGACGGAAACTGGCTGGCGCAATATAATTTAAATCCCCGGGAACATAAAGATATAATATTAACCGGCACGGCCATCGTTTATTTACAACCAAGATATCCTGAAAAAATTACTAATCTCATTGATTTAATTGCCCAAAAAAAATATTGGGACACTGCAGACCCGGAAATTTTAGACGTCGCCTCAAAATATAGAACCCCGAAGGAACTTTATGATTTTACGGTTTCAACATTGACCTATGACGCGGCGAAGATCGACCAGGAGATTGTACGGATGGGGGCAAAAAACGCTTTATTAAGTCCCGAATCTGCCATTTGCATGGAGTTTACCGATCTGTTTGTTTCGCTCGCCAGAGCGAAAAAAATTCCCGCCCGGGAACTTGAGGGTTATGCTTTGACCACCAATGAAAAACGCCAACCGGTGGCCTTAAAACGTGATATTTTACATGCCTGGCCCCAATATTGGAACTCCGCCCAGGGCGGGTGGATTAATGTTGATCCCACTTGGGAGAATACTACCGGGGGAATTGATTATTTTAACCAATTTGATTTTAATCATTTGGTTTTTGCCATTCACGGAATGGACAGTTCTTATCCGCCACCAGCCGGCGCGTACAAAGGAAATAATGACACTAAAGATGTTTTAGTAAGTTTTGGAATGGATAAACCAACAACTCTCGAAAACCTTGAGCTTGCTCTTATAGAAACAAATTTGATCGTTACCAACAAGGGTCCAACCCTTGTTAGGATACAAAATACTAATTTAGATTTAGGTTTTGATCAAATCCCGCCGTTTGCAAAAAGATCCGTTCCGCTTAAAATCAGCTCTCCGAATATAATTTTGGGTGGACAACGTATAATAGAGATCACCATCAATGACCAAACAAAAAAATTCACCATCAATTTTCCCAGCAGACTTCCGGCAATTCTCACAATTGCCGTCGTTATCGCAGCGGGAGTTTGGTTTATTGCCAAAAAGTCCCGGCATCTATCTTTATTTCAATAAACTGGACAACCTACTTTATATTGGCAAGGCTAAAAATTTAAAAAATCGGGTTGCAAGTTATTTCTCAGGTCCACTTCTCCCCAAAACAGAACTTATTGTTTCGCAAATAGACCATATCCGCTATTTGATTACTGAATCAGAAATTGACGCCCTATTGTTAGAGGCTGAAGTCATCAGAAATCTGCAACCGAAATATAACAACGAATTGAAAGATAACAAAAGTTATCCGCGGGTGAAAATTATTAATTCTATAATCTCTGTTGTCCATAATGAAAATGATCCCGAGGCGAAATATTTTGGCCCGTATCCTGACAGCGGAAAAATAAGACTAATTATACGGCAAATTAGAAAAATTTTTCCATATTATTCCGAAAAGCATAAACCGGGACAAATTTGCTTCCGCGGCCATTTAAAACTCTGTCCCTGCACTACTCAAACCAATAATATTAAAGAAATTATTAAAATTTTGACTGGGAAGCGAATAAAATTAATAGATGATTTAAATAAAGAGATGAAACTCTATTCAAAATTGCAAAATTTCGAAGAGGCTCTAAAACTAAAAAATCAGATTGATCTATTAACAAGCTTAGGCGTTCCTACACATCAACCTTGGGAGTACCAAACAAACCCGAATATATCTGCTGAAATTAATATTAATAAAATAAAAATTCTCTGCGATTTATTAATAATAAAATATAAAGAAAATTTCCGAATCGAGGGATATGATATTTCTCATATTTCCGGAACCGATGTTGTCGGGTCGATGGTGGTTTTTATCGACGGAGGGAAAAACACCAATGAGTATCGCAGATTTAAAATAAAAATAGATCAAAACGATGACACTCTTGTCATGAACGAAGTTCTAGCGCGGCGGTTTAATCATCCTGAGTGGCCGTTCCCGGATTTAATTTTAGTTGATGGCCCTCCCCGTCATTCCGGCCAGAGTCCGGAATCCGTTATAATAGTGGGTCTCGAAAAAAAACAAGAAACTATTGTTTTGGCAAACGGTGCCAAAATAAATCTGCCAAAAAGTAATTTAGGTTTGCAATTGTTAATGGCAGTTCGTGACGAGTCCCACCGTTTCGCGCAAAATTATCATCATGTATTGAGAAGGAAAAAGATGGTAGAATAAAATTGTGACTAAAAACAAAAATACAATTTTTAAAAACCGAAAAATGTGTATGCACGATTATAAAAACGCAATTAAAATCGGCAATATTGATTATCAATGCCCACTATGTGGCAAAATTCTAGATCCAAAAGAGTGGTTCTTAATGAATACTTTTGAATTTGTAGATGTTTCTGTTAAAAAATAACGCCAAAGTATTTTTGTTATAAATAAAGGATTCTGGACTCGGCCAGAATGACATGATAAATATGGACAAAATACAAGAAGACAGCTTTGACAATTGGAATATTTTAAAAAAGAATATTCAAGCGGGTAAGAAAGTTGAATATTTCAGAGAGCGACAAATTTGGTGGTGTAGTGTCGGACAAAATGTTGGTTTTGAAGTATATGGAAAAGGTAATTCTTTTTCAAGACCAGTCTTAGTTTTCAAAAAATTAACCCACGATACCTTTATTGGAATTCCTCTAACCTCAAAAAATAAAAGTGTTAACGCCATGCTTCACCAGATAAGAATTTTTGACAAAAAGAGGCTTGTTAATCGTTTTGGCGAAGTTGATGATGCGGATTTTAAAAGAATTTCCGATGGTTTTTTGGCGTTGTACAGATCTAAAAATATTCATCCCGCCTTGCGGCAAGAATCAATGGGAAAATCCCAAAAGTAAGTATATTATAGCATATATGATCAAGAAAATAATAAGAGCTTATTTGATTAATATAGCGGTCTTGTATGTCATAAGTATGTATATCGGGGGATTTCATCTTGCCGACGGCATAAAATCTCTTTTGATGGTCGGGGCAGGGTTTACGGCCATTCATTTATTACTCCGACCGATCTTAGGTTTTATCACCGGTCCATTAA
>CAYHSW010000041.1:0-6349 GCA_964359405.1 uncultured Gammaproteobacteria bacterium
AAGATACAGGATTATAACACAAATCTTAGACAAAAGTAAGGGCAGTTCCGGTTTTATTGATCCGGCCGGTCCGGCCGATGCGGTGAATATAATCCTCAAGGGTTTCCGGCAAGTCATAATTTATAACATGAGTGACGTCGTCAATGTCCAGTCCCCGCGAAGCAATATCCGTCGCCAATAAAACCTGGACCTGATTACATTTAAAATCATTAAGGGCTTTCTGTCTCTGGTTTTGATTTTTATTACCGTGAATGGCCGCCACTCTAAAACCTCTTTTGAAAAGATCTCCGGCCAGTTTTTCCATGCCATATTTTGTCCGGCCGAAAACCAAAACTTTTTTAAATTGTTCCTGAACGAGTAAATCATGGAGAACGTCAATTTTTTGCCGGCTGCCGATTCTCACCACTTCCTGGCAAATTTTACTGATAGTGTCAGTTGATTTAACCGAGACCATCACCGGATTATTGGCAAAACTGCGCATTATTTCCACAACAGTTAACGGCATGGTGGCCGAGAAAAATAATGATTGGCGGGTTTTGGGCATTAAAGAAACCAGATATTTAATTTCCCGGACAAAACCGATGTCGAGCATCCGGTCAACTTCATCCAAGACAATATTATTAAAATTAAATAAATTCAATTTATGCGTTTGTTGCAAATCCCCTAGTCTTCCCGGGGTGCCGATGACAAATTGCGGGTTACGCCGGAGCCGTTGTGTTTGGGGAAAAATACTCACTCCTCCGATGCACAAAACGGAATCAATGTTTAGTCCGGCGGAAAAAGACACCAATTCATCGCGGATTTGGACCGCCAGTTCTCTCGTGGGGGTAATAATTAAAACCCGTTGATTGCGGTTAAGAAAACATTTATTAATAAGAGGAATTAAAAAGGCCGCGGTTTTGCCGGTCCCGGTTTTGGCGATCCCTACGACGTCTTTACCCTCTAAAATTAAAGGGATAACTTCATCCTGAATCGGCGTCAGAGTTGTATATCCTTTACTTAGAATATTATTTTTTATTTGCTGGACAACGTTAAAATTATTAAACGAATTTTTGGGAATAAATTCTTCTTCCACTGTCTGCGTTACCTCAATTTTCGACCTCATAATATATGGAGTCGGGTCAAAGGTTTTGGCACGATGAAACTGAAACTGACGCCTCTGTTGAAACATAGGTTTTTACTTAAAAGAAGATCACGAAGTGAATGTTTTAACTAACCTCCTAACCTTTATTCTTAAGCAGTAGAAACATTATACTCTATAAAACTTTTTAAAACAACTAAATCTTTTTTGTCAGAATCGTAATGATAACTTTTTATCCCCACCGATTCGGCACTTTTAACCGCATTTTCATCATGTTCAAAATAAATAACATCCTCGGCCTTTAAATTATATTGATTTAATAATGTCAAATAATATTGCGGGTCGGTTTTTTCAGGATTATGTTTTAATGTAAAAACCGGATACGGCATTTTATCTAATCCAAATACTTTATATTGTTCATCATTTGCCCCGGTTAATATAATTTTTGGATTGGGAAAAGTTTCCAGAAGGTCAAACATTTCTTTATTAATCCCCTGCCCTTCAATAACAAATGTATGTACAGCGTCAACTAAAATCATTTTCATAAAATTATTATAACACGATGTTGTTCTTATGCTCCAATGACAGGGTTGAACCCTGTCATATTTATATTTTAGCTTCAACACACACCCGGTGTGTGCAAACTTAAAAATGAGTTACCGAGGAATCCTTGTTATTTGAAAGCGAACTTGTAAGGATTTATTACAAGTTGAAAATTGAATGGTTGTTTGAGATCACAAATTGTGATCTCAAGTTATAAAAGGTCAGTTTAATTTTGGATTGTATTGACGACATTAACAAGACCTCGTCTTGATAACGGCTTTGTAACAACACTTGTAGAAATATAGCTTCGCAGGAGTTACACCTGCGAATTCAAATTTGCAACTGTTATTTAAAGAATTCGCAGTTATAATAGGCTCTAATATGCATGTTAATAAATTAACGGAAAATGCCGTTAAAAAATATGTTGGCGGCGAATATTTTACCCGCGGACAAAATTATTTTAATTTGGGCCGTGTTCTTATGGTTGAGCAAACTAAGGATGAAGTTACCGGTTTTGTTCAAGGTTCACGAACAAAACCGTATAAAGTTGAAATATATTTAGAAAATGGTGAAATTGAAGATTCTGTCTGTACATGTCCGATGTATTCCGAATGTAAACATGTGGCGGCTCTTGGAATAAAAGCGGTGCAAATTTTTAATAAACGGACAAGTAAAAAACCTTTCTATAACAATGATACTTGGCGGGAACGGATTGACAGTGTCTGTCAATTAAAACCAAAGCAGGGCGATAACTATTTTGAATTGCAGATAGTTTTAGACGTTGAAGAAAAATCACCGTATACGGACTATCCTTTGTATTCGCACGATGATGAATTTTCAACATATGCCCAGAAATCCCTTTGTTTAAAACCCCGGCTTTTAGATCCCGAAACAGGAAGAACTTCAATGGTTTTTATCAGCTGGGATAATGATCGGGAGCAAATTTGCTGGGATAATAAAATCGGATTATTAAGACCGGAAGCGCGTCTTTATTTGGGATTATTAAGGTCGTCTGTCAGTTACCATACCAGCAATTCCTGGGCGGTTGCCCAAAGCAATAACGCCCGCGAATTATGGACACTTTTGCAAAATCACGATAAATACCAAGTTCCGTTAGTCGGCGGGAAAAAAGGCGAATTAGATGTTGTTATTAATAAAGAGCACATTGTTGAGGAAATGAGGATTTACGAGGATGGCAATGATTTTTCTATCAAGCCGGTTCTTTTTAAAAATGGTACGAAGGCGGATTTGGGAAGAACAGTTTTTGTAGGGAGTCCATATGTGTTTGCGATTAATTTGGAGGAAAATAATTTAATCATGACAACTGTTGAGGCGAAAAAATTGCCGGGTTTTGTTCCGTTGTCTGTTCCCGGCGACAGCGTTGATGAATTCCAGAAAATTTACTTGCCAAAACTTATTCGAAAATTTCCGATTAAAAGTAAAACCAATAAAATAATAGTTCCCGATCAACAGGATGTTAAACCGATTTTAAAAATAATTAAACTTGACAATAAAATTATTGGTATAGAAATTAAAGACGAAGATGAAAATATAAAAAATTTATTGCAAACAAAATATCCGGAATACTTTGCTAGTGAGTTCTTAGATGGTATTTCAGCGGCAAAATTTATCGGAGAAATTATTCCCAAAATAAAGGGAGAAGAAAATATTAATGTGGAGATTGACGCAAATTTGCCAAAATATTTTAAGGATGAAAATCCGGCTCAAATAGAATATAAAGTTTTGGAAAATAAGGAGAGCAACGATTGGTTTAATTTAAATATTTCTGTCAAAATTTCCGGTGAAGAAGTCCCCTTTTCCGAACTTTTTACTGCCCTTTTTAATAATGATGAATATTTTCTTTTAGAAAACGGCCGGTACTTTTCCTTGAATAATCCCAATTTATTAAAACTTAGGGAACTTATTTCAGAATCCAAAAATCTTGAAGATAAAAATAAAAATAATTTAAAAATCAGCAAATTTCAGGTAAGTTTTTTTGAAGAGTTAGAAAAATTGGGAATAATTGCCGAGCAGACAAAAAAATGGCAGGAAGCAATAAAGATTTTAAAAAATATTTCTAAAATCGACCGGCTGGAAACTCCCGAAAAATTAAAAGCCGTTCTCCGCGATTATCAAAAAGACGGTTTTTCTTATCTAAATTTTTTACAGCAAAACCGGTTGGGAGGCATTTTGGCCGATGATATGGGACTTGGAAAAACAGTACAGACGATCAGTCTTTTTGTCCATAGCCAGGGAAAATATTTGGTTATTGCTCCAACATCGGTTGTGGAAAATTGGGATTTAGAACTTGCTAAATTCGCCCCGCATCTTAAAAAAATAATTTTTAGAGCTGGCGATCGAAGTGAACATTTTAAAAATCTTAAAGATGTAGATGTGGTGGTAACTTCTTACGCTCTTTTGGTTCGTGATTTTGAAAAAATAAAAGATTTTAAATTTGACACGGTTATTATTGACGAAGCGCAGATGGCCAAAAATCACCACTCTAAAATTTATTCTTTTATTAAAAAACTCAACAGTCCGGTAAAAATTGCCTTGACCGGGACGCCGATGGAAAATAATTTATTGGAGCTTTGGGCGATGTTCTCTCTTGTTTCCCCGGGTCTTTTTAGTGACGTAGAAAATTTTACCGAAAATTTTCGAAGACCGATTGAAAAATTAAACGACAAGGAAGCCTTGGAAAAATTAAGAACCAGAATAAAACCGTTTATTCTTCGTAGAAAGAAAGAACTGGTGGAAAAAGAACTGCCGGCCAAAACAATTCAGACGGTCTTTCTGGAAATGGATCCGAAACACCGGGTCATCTACGATCTTCATTTGCAAAAAGAGCGAGAAAAAGTTTTGGGGCTTTTAGAATCGGGTGGGTTTAAAACAAACCGGTTTGCCATTTTGGAATCGTTGACAAAAATGCGCCGGCTTTGTCTTCATCCCCGATTGATTGATGAGAAACACAAAAATATTTCCGGGATTAAAGTCGAATCGTTGGGAGAGTATTTGGAAACGGTGGCGGCCGAGGGGAATAAAATTCTGGTTTTTAGCCAGTTTACTTCGTTTTTGGCAATTATTAGGGAACAGTTGGATAAAGATAAATATTCTTATTTATATCTTGACGGATCAACTAAAAATCGTGGCGAGCTGGTAAAAAAATTTCAGGAAGGATCGGATAAAATTTTTCTGATAAGCCTTAAGGCCGGCGGATTTGGGTTAAATTTAACGGCGGCAAATTATTGCGTTTTACTTGATCCGTGGTGGAATCCGGCTGTCGAAAAGCAGGCTGTTGACCGAACTCATCGCATCGGTCAAACCAAACCGGTTTTTGTTTATAAATTTATTATTAAAAACACTATCGAGGAAAAAGTTTTAAAATTGCAGGAGAAAAAGGAAAAATTATTTCAAAATGTTATGGAGGAAGGAAACATGTTTGGATCTGTGATTACAGAAGATGATATTAAAGGGATTTTTAATTGACAATATTTACCGTTTGTTTATCTATCGACCGGATGGTTGGTAACAGAAACATCTTCGTCAAAAAGCTTGACCGTAAAAGGAAATTTTAAGTTATCCTCGAGAGAAGCTGACCATCACTCAACGATTTCATATTCGTCGTATGCGTCCATGGTCGCTTTTTTAGTACCATTCTACAACACTGATAATAATTTATCTTCCCAGCCGAAACATGTTTCCCTGCCCCTTAATTTTTCAAAAGATTTTTTGCAAGACGGATCAAGTTTGGTAAAATCAAGTAAAATGTCAATGACTCCATACATAAAATCGCCGACGGTTCCGTCGGAGTCGTCAACTCCGCCGGTCATTAATTTTCGGTCAAGACGTAAAAGTAAGTCGACTAATATTTCCGCCGACTCCGGACAAACAGGTAATTTATTAACAATTGTTGTTAATCTGCGACAGCCTTCGCTTAGGGAGTTTTGGTAAGCAAACCATATTCGTGATGGACCGTTGTAACCTTTAATAAATTTCAGAGTATTAGTTATTTCCTGTTTTAAAATGATTAATTCTTCCTTGTTTAATTTTTCGATTTTTCCACTTGATTTTGGCTCGCTAACGTTGTTTTTTATTTCTTCGGGAATTTTATTTTCTCCAAGAGCGGCTTTTAAAGCCACGGCGACCATGTGTTTGCAAAGGGTGTTATTTTTTCCCAAATAACAATCGCATGTCCCCGCATCAAATAGGTTTTTATCAACGACAACTTTATATTTATTTCCGCCCAAAACTGTCGCCGAAACAGAATAAACATTGTCTTTATAGCCAACAACTTTTCCCATTTCTAATAATTCCGTGGCTTTTTCAAATGTTGACTGGTCGACAGAAAACTTAATTTTGTCAATTGTGTATTTAGTTCGCAACATATTTATTTTTAGTTTCGCCACCTATAATTTTACCACAAAAGGTAAACTTCAACACACACCGGGTGTGTACAAGCACGAAATTGTTCGTGTTATAATCAAATTATGTTTAAGGGATTTAAGGAATTTGTGTTTCGAGGGAACGTCATTGATTTGGCGGTGGCCGTCGTTATTGGTACGGCGTTTGGGAAAATTGTGGCGTTTTTGGCGGCGTCCCAAATTTTTCTGTTTTAAATATAACGATTAATGGCAGTAAATTTTTGGTTGGTGATTTTTTCAACGCGTTGATTTCGTTTTTAGTTGTTGCCGCGGTAGTTTATTTTTTTATTGTTATTCCGGTCAA
>CAYHSW010000042.1:0-1450 GCA_964359405.1 uncultured Gammaproteobacteria bacterium
CCTCGCCGCCGCCCTTGCAATTATCAAATTATAAATGGTATCCTGATTCTATGGATTTTCCTGCCCTGATTTTAATCTTGCTTTTAGGAATCTGTTTTGTCCAGTTTATTCTTATCTTTATCTTCTTAGAAAAAGGCGGAAAACCGGCTGACCTGTCTGCCGGCAGGCAGGACAAAACCGAGGAAAAAAGCCGGGAAATAATCCATTCTGCGGTTCAAAAAGCCGGAGAAATTATCGGCGAGGCGGAAATTGAAGGCATAAAAACGGCGGCGGCCACCAAACTCCGGACGACCGGTTTCGAAAAAGATTATGAGGAAAAACTCGACGCCGCGGTTGACAAATCGCAGCGGGAGCTCGCCAGAATTGTCACCGAACACGTCAACAGTACCCTGTCCGGCTTCGATCTTAAACTGGCGCAAACCATCGCCAAAATCGAAGACGACCGGCTTAAGTCCGCCGCCGCTCGCGCTGATGAAGCCCAAATCGAGATAGATAAATATAGAAACGATATCACCGCCAAAATTGATGATAATATTGCCGAGATTCTTGAAACCGCCATCTTTAAAATCGTCGGCAAAAAACTGACCTTGAAAGATCATATGGAAATTGTTTATGACTCCCTGGAAAAAGCCAAAGATGAAAAACTTATTTCCTGAAATTCTTCAAAATAATTATACCAAATCGGGAACATTATTGGCGGTTAGCAATCTTCGTAGGGAAGTGACAAAGGGGCTTTATGGATCTAAGCCGGCGGAAAGTATTAAAGGTCTAAAACGGGATAACGCCACCGAGGTTTTAACTAAAATTAAAAAGCAAATTGAAGCCATTGAGCCATTGTTTATCACTATCGCAGTCCAACTGCCGGAAGAAAAACTGGCGGAAATTGCTGGCCGGCTTCGTAAAACTTACGGCAGTAAGTTTTTGTTTGAATTTAAGATTGATCCCCTGCTTCTGGCCGGCTGCCAACTCGTCTGGAAAGGTAAACTTGTTGACTATTCCTTTAAATCCAAACTCGCCGCTTCCCACTCCATAATCCTCGAGACCATGAACAAGTTTAAATAATTTTAATTACCAATTTTAATTTTTATTGTTGTGACGATCCCCATACCTGTCATGACGATCGTCAATCCAGGTTAACAGGTCTATAATTTTTGATACTTGATCCGACGCAAAAGCGTCGAGATCAACCTCGCCAATTTCGCCAAAATTGGCGGGTTGACTTTTTGGAGGTGGAGAGAGATAATAGCCCAAATGGCAGATTTTATTGTTGTTGAAATGCTCTCAGGACATACGCATATTATGGGTCCGTACAAAGAAAATGAATTGGTTGTTTTTCTACAATCTGATAACAGAACAGAAAAAAGTAGAAAAAAAATAACAGCTGACAATGTAACAATAGCTGAAGAAAAATATCCCTGCTTAAAATGCAGATCTTCAAAAAAATAAAATA
>CAYHSW010000042.1:1550-5987 GCA_964359405.1 uncultured Gammaproteobacteria bacterium
AAACAGGAAGTGGGGTTTGTACAGAAAATTAATAAGTTTACCGCCTATCTTGACGGTCTGCCGGAAGTTAAGGTCAATGACATTGTGGAAAATGAAAACGGCATGATGGGTTGGGTGACCGCCCTTCTCCCCAATCTTGTTGAAGTTTTATTTCTAAAAGAAGGTGATGTCCGGCCGGGAGATATGTTTACCAAATCGGACAAACGGCTGACCTTGCCGTTAGGGAATTTTTTACTGTCAAGGGTTATAAATCCCCTGGGAGAAGTTATTGACGGGGGTAGACCGGTGCCGCCAAAAGGAGCCAAAGACGTTGTCTACCCCGAAAGTCTTGATAATATGGCTCCGGATATGGGCAACCGGAAGTTTATCGACCGGCAACTGGACACCGGCATTACTTTAATTGACACCCTGGTGCCGATTGGGAAAGGCCAAAGAGAATTAATTATGGGTGATCCCCGTTCCGGAAAGGCCGGCTTTATAATGGACGTCATCAGTAATCTCAGGGACACCGGAATCGTTGTTGTTTACGGAATAATTGGCAAATCTCTTTCCGCCATGAGAAGCGTCATTTCCGCAATTGCCGACCGCGGCGCTCTCCCCTACACCGTCGTGGTGGCCGCCCCCTCAACCGATCCGGCTCCCCTGATTTATCTGACCCCCCAGACAGTTTTTACCATAGCCGAATATTTTCAAAAACAAGGCAAAGACGTTTTGGTTATTTTAAGCGACATGGGGGTTCATGCCAAAATTTACCGGGAAATTTCTTTATTGGCCTCGCAAACCCCGGGCCGGGAAAGCTACCCCGGAGATATTTTTTATCAGCATGCCCATCTTATGGAAAGAGGGGGAAATTTTATACAAGGAGGCTCAATAACTGTTTTGCCAACAATTGAGCTTGATCTCAACGATTTTTCCACCTATATTCCCACTAATTTAATGGGGATGACCGACGGCCATCTGCTTTTTAGATCCTCCTTGGCCTCCCAGGGGGATAATCCGGCCATTGACGTCACCCTTTCGGTCACGAGAGTCGGCCGGCAGACGCAGGATCATGTCCAGGAATTATTATCCACTCTTGTCAGACAAACCCTGGCCCGCGCCGCCGGTTTGGAAACCTTGAGCCAGTTTTCTTTCGAACTTCCCCCGGAAACCCGGGCGCTTTTTAAACAAGCGGCTCAGATTAAAGAATTATTAAAACAACCGTCCGGCCTTTTTATTCCCAAAGAGGTCCAGACCATGCTTTTGGCTCTCCCCTATACCAAATTTTTGATGGAAAAGGATGTGGAATTTGTGGAAAAAAACAAGCTTCTCATCATTGAGAACCTAAAAAAAATAAAAATCGAGGCCACAGATGAGCAAGACCTTATAAACAAGCTAAATAATTTGAAATTTACAATTTGAAATTTCAAATTGATATATGGCCACGATCAATCAAATCAAAAAAACCCTTGAGCAGGATGAATCATTGAAATTGGTCGCCCGCACTCTGTCCGAGGTTTCCGCCAGCCGTTTGCAGCAAATCCGCGGCACTATTGAGCGCAACCGCGGTTTCTACACCGAAATCGCCGGGCTCTACCACATTGTCAAAACCGAGGCTCTTGAGAGAAATATTCTCTCCAAAAATAAGAAGGCGGGGGCGGTTTCCATTCTCATTTCCTCCAATCACCGGTTTTCCGGCGCCGTTGAGAACAAATTATTTTTACTTTATGTCTCTCACACTCCGGAGTTTACCACCAAAAGAATTGTTATTGGCAAAACGGGGCAGAAATTTCTTAAAGATTCTCATTATTGGGCGGATTTTGACAATATGGAGACTGTTTCTGACATGCCAAATAAAGAGGAGCTGCAAAAACTTTCTGAAGAGGTCAGAAAATTCGAACGGATTTTTGTCTATTACCCCAAATTTAAAACGATCTTGTCCCAACAACCAAATTTTACGGACTTAACCGGCTCGATTGAGCCTTCCCCCCGGGGAGAATATCAAAAATCTTTTTATTACATTTTTGAACCGGAAATTGAAAAAATGTATGCTTTTTTTGATCAGCAAATCGTGGCTCTTTTACTGGAACAGACCTTTCTGGAAGCGGAATTGGCCCGCACCGCCGCGAGACTTATTTCCATGGAACAGGCGCAGCGAAACGCGGAAAACGTCATTAAAGACGATCACCGGGCGCTGGCCATGGCCCAGCGCTCGCGCCAAAACCGCGGGTTACTCGAGATGGTCACCTCCCTGGTCAGTTTAAATAAAGGGATGACGGATTGACAAATCAAAAAGTTTAGTCTAAACTTCTCCCATGAACTCCGGAGATAAAATTACCAATTATTTGCAAAAAAACGGCCAAACAAGCCCGGGAAAACTTTTAAAATTAGTAAAAATAACCGAGGCGGGGTTTTATAAACAAATAAAAAAACTCTTGAAAGGCGGAATTATTGTTAAAACCGGATCTAACCCGCATGTTTTTTACGGCCTCAACAAGATCCAAACCCCCCTGACTTTAAAAAAACAGCTCATCCCCGTTTTGCGCAAAAATTCCGTCATCCGGGCCGCTTTTTTTGGTTCTTTCGCCCGCGGGGACAACCGGCCCGATAGTGATATTGATCTTTTAATTGAACTTGAAAAGACCAAATCTCTTATGGATTTAATTGGTCTGGAACAAGTTCTCGAAGATAAATTTAAAAAAGATTTTGATCTGGTGACATTTAATTCGGTCAATCCCCGCCTGAAAAATTATATTTATAAAGATTTAATTGAGATTTTATGATTAAAGATCCGTTAATTTATTTGGAGCAAATAAACGAGGCCATTGAAATTATTGAAAAATACACTGTGGGGATGAAAAAAATTTCTTTCATCCGGCCGTCAGCTGTTCAGGATGCGGTGATTTTGCGGTTGGAAATTATTGGTGAAGCAGCTCGTGTCACCCCCGAGGATTTTCAAAAAAAACATAAGGAAATTCCCTGGCGCAAAATCGCCGATTTTCGCAATAAATTAATTCATGACTACTTCGGGGTAGACTTTGATCTTGTCTGGAACATCCTCCAAAAAGATCTCCCAAAATTAAAAAAACAAATTGAAGAGATTTTACTCCTCGCAATGACAACTAAAAAGTGTATATAATAATCATTGATGACAAATAAAGTGACCGGCATAATTAAATCAATCAGGGGGCAGATTGTGGAAGTGGAGATCCAGTCAAAAGAATATCCTAAAAATTTGGAACTCCTCATTGGTAAGAACGAACCGGAAATTAAGCTTGAGGTTTATACCCAATCAAAAAGTAGCTCAACATGTCTTATCATATCAGGCCGTAACAAAGTGACCCGGGGGTGCCCGGTCGCTGGCACTGGAGCCGGATTGGAAATTTCAATGGGACATGGACTGTTGGGACGGGTCATAAATTTATTCGGGGAACCGGTTGACAACAACGGACCGATCACCGATCTGGTTGCCAAATCCTCAATTTACGCCATCTCTTCGGCCATGACAGCGCAATCCCCCAAAACCGAAGTTCTGGAAACCGGGATCAAGGCCATTGATTTTCTGACTCCGTTTCTAAAAGGCGGAAAAATCGGTTTCGTCGGTGGCGCCGGGGTCGGCAAGACGATTCTTTTAACGGAACTTATTCATAATATTTCCGCCAAACATGAGGGAATTTCCATTTTTGCCGGAATTGGCGAGCGTATCCGCGAGGCCCAGGAACTGCGGCAGCGGTTGATGGAATCCAAGGTTATTAAAAACACCATAATAATTATCGGTCAAATGAATGAGAGCCCCGTTATCCGTTTCCGGGTCGGATTTGCGGGCGCGGCGATTGCCGAATATTTCCGGGATACCGAGAAAAAGGATGTTTTATTTTTTGTGGACAACATGTTCCGGTTTGTCCAGGCGGGTAACGAAGTCTCGACCATTATCGGAACGATTCCCTCGGAACAGGCTTACCAGGCCACGTTACAATCGGAGGTCGGCTCGCTCGAAGACCGGCTTGTGTCGACCGATTCGGGCGCATTAACCTCTGTTCAAACGATTTATGTTCCTTCCGATGAATTAACGGATGCCGGAGTTAACACAATAATGTCCTTTCTCAACACCGCCGTCGTCCTTTCCCGAACCGCCGCCCAGATGGGGATTTACCCGCCGATTGATATCTCCCAGTCTTCTTCTTCCGCCGTCAGTCGGGCGCTCATTGGTGAGGATCATTATGAAGTCCTGACCCGGTTTCAAAAACTCCATGTCCGCTACCTTGAACTGGCTCACATCGTCGCCATCGTCGGGGAAGATGAATTGTCCGCCACCGACCGGGCCATTTACAACCGGGTGAAAAAAGTCATAAATTATTTAACCCAGCCGTTTTTTGCCACTGAGTCCCAAACCGGAAAAAAGGGCGTCTATGTTGACAGGGAGATCACCATCACCGATGTCAAACAAATTCTCTCCGG
>CAYHSW010000043.1:0-5939 GCA_964359405.1 uncultured Gammaproteobacteria bacterium
CTTCCAACCTGGTGTAATCATCAATGGGAACATCAATGTCCCCCCGCACCAACACGCGTTTATTTCTAATTGAATCAATTATAACGGGCAGAGTAATCATAATTTTAATTCTCCGAAGAGCCAAACAATAAAATCTTTTCCTCCACAACCTTTTCCACGGCTTCGATAACGGGGGGAAGAAGTTTGTACATCGCCACTTCTTCCGGATCGCCGCGTAAAACGTTTTCTAAAGTCACCCGATAGGCGACTCGCAGTTCCGTGTTCACATTAATCTTGACAATTCCGAGTTTTATGGCCGCAGCTACATCTTCCGGTGCCACCCCCGACCCGCCGTGCAACGAAAAAAGGGTTTCAGGCAACATCGTATTAATTTCCTTTAATCTTTCTAAATCCAATTTTTCGTCATCCCCCATGCCATGTTTGTTACCAATGGAAACGGCAAAAATATCCACGCCGGTTTCTTCAACAAACTTTTTTGCCAGTTGCGGATCGGTAATTTTTTTACCAATTTGATCCATCTCCCCCTCTACTAAAACCCCTTTACTATGAGCCATGGTGACAACCTCCTGGCACAACCGGATATTTTCCTCCAGCGGCAATTTTGACCCGTCAAAATGGACAAGGTCAAATCCGAGCTCAATAGCATTAGTTATGATGTTAATATCTTCTCCGTGGTCGAGATTGAGAAACATTTGTATCCCATATTCTTCTTTGAGATTGTTCACAAGGGAAACAAAATTCTGCAATCCCAGATATTTTTCCTCTCCCGGGGACACTTCAACAAAAACCGGGCTGTTTAATTTTTTCGCCGCCCCGGCGATGGCCCGTAACGACTCTAGGCCGCCAACATTAAATGCCCCAATGACAAATTTATCTTGTTTTGCTTTGTTTAATAAATCAATCAACATGTTTTAATAAACCATCAATTGCTCCCACTTTTGAAATTACACTGGCGGAATTTTTTGCTCCCCATAACATTTGTTCCTCTATAGTTTTACCATAAAATCTCGCAGCTAAGAAGCCCGAAGCAAAGGCGTCCCCCGCTCCCGTCGTCTCCACAATCTCCCCGGTCAACGCCTCTTGAAAATATTCATTTCCGTTTTCGTAAACTTTCGCCCCGTTCGAACCGTTGGTCACCACAATCGTTTTTATTTTTGTCTGACCAATTTCCTCATACTCTTCTTTATTAACAAATAAAATTTCCGTCCGGTCAAAAATCGGCTGTAAAAAATCTTTACCTTTTTTAATCTCCCTTACCCCGGGATTAAAGGCGATTTTGGCATCAAGCGGCAATAAATTTAGATCAAAGAATATTTCTGTCAAATAGTACCACCGGCTTTGAGATACTTTTATATTTGGGTCATTTATCCCGTCATGATAAGTTAAAATCGTCCGCTCGCCCTTAAAAACAATTATCGAGGAAGTATTTGATCGGCGGGTTTCCGGAGTGACAGAATTTAAAATATCGACATTTTCTTCCATTAGTTTCCGTTTGACAAATGCCCCATCTTCGTCATTGCCAAAGGCAGTAATTAAAGCGGTTTTAAGCCCCAAACGAGACAGCCCAACAGCCACATTAGCCGCGTTACCCCCCAAACTTTTAGCAAATTTTTCCACCACAATTTTTTCAGCATATTTTAACGTCAGCTCACAATTTTCATTATTTAAATCACAAGAAACCGTTGCGTCGTTAATAAAGAAAAACAAATCCAGCGTGGCATCCCCCAAACAGACAATGTCAAACTTTTCCATAATTAATAATTTCTACTGCATGACTGGTACCAATTCTGTTAGCACCGGCATCGATGAAAGAGATTGCTTGGTCATAGGTCGTAATCCCGCCCGCCACTTTAATTTTTATTTTGTCACCAACAACTCCCCTAACGACTCTGACGTCCCCGACTGTTGCCCCCCGCGGGCCTAAGCCGGAACAGGTTTTGTAAAAATCCGCTCCCGATTCCAGAATTACTTCGGCGGACTTCTTTATTTCGTCTTCTGTTAGATAACCCGTTTCCGGAATAAATTTAACAATAATATTGGGATTGACTGATCGGGCTTCGTGTATAACCGCTTTCATTTCAACCAGCGACTCGGTCCATTTGCCGGTTTTTAAATAACCGACGTTTAAGGAAACATCAAGTTCGTCGGCACCAAGAGAGGTATAGCTTTCCGCACAGCCGGATTTGACGGACAAGGTTTCCTGGCCTAACGGAAAAGAAATTACTGTTCCCACTTTCACTCCAAATGATTTAGCAAACTGGATATAGTGCGGATTCACAAAAGCGGCATTAAAACCGTACTTTTTAACATTGGCACACAACTCTTTTATTTGTTCCTCTGTGGAATCCGGCAGGTGATTGGCTAAATCTAAATGTTGGGCAAGATCATTCATCTTCTAAAGATTTTATTTTAATCAAAACTTCTTCCGGGCTCGTGACAATGTGATAAACCTTGAGTTCCTCGGGTCTAAGGCGCATGTTTTTGCCGATGGCTTCAATAATATTGTGCCAAAATTCGCCAAATAAAATTAAGGGTCGGTGATTGCCAAAATGGATCCGGGCTAACCCCCAGGCCATCCCAAATTCGGAAATGGTTCCCGTCCCGCCGTTAAAAATAATGTAAACATCGGAATAAGACATGATGCGGAGCGTCCGTTCAACGTAAGTGTCCGTTATTATTTCCGTGTCAAATTTATTCTCCGAATCTCGTCCTTCATAATGATCAATAACCCCTTCGGGGTAATAAGTTATCCCTATTGCCTTGCCACCACCCAAGTGTGCCCCTTCGGTCGCCGCTCTCATAACCCCGGGGCCGCCGCCATTAACTATAGTATAGCCATTTTGAGCCAAAATCCGCGCCGCTTCCTTGGCCGCGTCATATTCCGCGTCACCCGGTTTCGCATCCGCATAACCTAAAAATGCCACATTTTTAATTTTCATAAATCTTGGGCCAATTTTATCCCCTGTTTTTTATACCACGAATCAAAAGAAAATATTGCATCAAAGTTATATTTTTTAACCACGGCAATATTTATGGCATCAAAAAAAGTATTTTGTTTTGATTGGGAACTTAAAAATACTTTAAAAGCTAAAGCAATAAGTTCTCCGTCAACAGGAATTACTTCCACTTCTGACATTTTTAACCAGTCGTTTAAACCTTCCGCCAGTTTTCTATTATTATATTTTCGTTGCAAAGTTGTCACCACTTCCGCCCAAGTGGTGGCGGCAATATAAACTAAAGCACTATCATCTTTAATTTTTGTAGAAATTTTCTGCGCCAAAAAATAATTAGAATCCTCTGTTTTAATTTGAGAAATTATCCCGTCACTATCTAATAATATTTTTAGATTGTCAGTCCCAAGCATAATGGTCATGATTTTTGGCTAAATCTGTCGTTCCGTCTCTGGGAACTAGAACCTGCAGTTTTTGCAGAGCATCAAAAACTTGTTTGGCGTTACCTTTTTGGGGGATTTTATTTTCCATCCCCATAGCAGTTAATTCCCGAACAACTTGCGCTTTGGGCTTATTTTCCCAATCGGCAATCTTGGCAATTTGCTTGTACTGATCCACCGGCCAATACATTGTGGTCGCAATCATTGTGTTCCCAATCATATGTGGTAATATTACCACATATATCACTTTTGTCAACTCCCAAAATTACCCCTTGCAAAATAATTAACATATTAATGACGCTATCGCTTCACAAGGATGTTAATTTTTAGACCGCGACTTGAAAGTAAAAAAGTAATATAATCACTCCATGGCCAAACGAAAATCAAAAGGCAAAAGTCAAAAGTTAAAAGTTAAAGTCAAAAATAAAAAGTTAATTTATTTATTGCTTGGGTTTATTGTTTTATTTTTAATCGGGTTAGTGTGGTTTTTTAAGGATTTGCCGTCGCCGGCCAATTTAGTCAATAATCCCCCACAGCAGACAACAAAGCTTTTAGACCGTAACGGCCAGCTTTTGTACAATGTTTACACTGACGAGAATCGAACCTCTATTTTCATTGATAAAATTCCCCTGCCCATGCGGCAGGCCACCATTGCTGTTGAAGATAAGGATTTTTACCATCATCACGGCATAAATGTTACGGGCGGAGTTTTACGGGCCATCCGGGATATGGTTTTGCATCAAAATATCCAGGGCGGGTCAACAATCACCCAACAACTGGTCAAAATGTCGTTGCTTTCGCCGGAGCAGACTATCACCCGTAAAATAAAAGAGGCGGTTTTGGCTTTATGGATCGAACGACTTTATTCTAAAAATCAGATTTTGGAAATGTATCTCAACCGGGTTCCGTATGGCGGCACTGCCTACGGCATTGAAGAGGCTGCCCAGTATTTTTTTAATAAACACGCCAGTGAATTAACCCTGTCTGAATCCACTCTTTTGGCCGGGCTACCTTCTGCCCCGACTTATTATTCTCCGTTTGGGACCAATCCGCAACGCGCCCTCGATCGCCAAAAACAAGTTTTAGAACGGATGAAAGAGGACGGCTATCTCAAGAATTACCAATTACCAATTACCAATTACCAATTAAATTTTGCGACACAAAGTGCGAATTTTGTGGCTCCCCACTTTGTGGCTCAAGTTAGGGAAGAGCTAGCGAAAAAATATGGGGAAGAAAGGGTTGCCCGCGGCGGATTAAAGGTGACAACGACTTTGGATTTGGATTTGCAAAAGGATACTGAGGCGACATTGTCTGCAGAAGTCGAAAAACAGAAAAATTTGAAGGTTGGTAACGGGGCGGCTTTAATAACTAATCCCGCGACGGGAGAGATCCTGGCCATGATCGGGAGTAAAGATTACTTTGCCACCGACGGCGGCAAAGTAAATATTGTCAACGCTGAAAGGTCACCGGGGTCCTCGATAAAACCTTTAAATTTTGCTTTAGGATTATTAAAGGGAACAACGACGGCGGCTACCCCCTGGATTGATGAGCGGTATTGTTTCCCTCCCGCCAGCGGGCGGGACAAAAGTTATTGTCCGCAAAATTATGATGCCAGCTTTCATGGTGTGGTTCAAACCCGTTTTGCTCTCGGTAATTCTTTTAACATCCCGGCGGTTAAAGAATTAGCGTTAAATACTATCGATGATTTTATTGCCACTGCATCGGCGATGGGAATAACCACTTTTGGAGATAAAAACCGCTTTGGCTATTCCCTGACCTTGGGCGGGGGTGAAGTAAAAATGACGGATATGGCCGTCGCTTTTGGGGTTTTTGCCAATGCCGGCCGCCGCCAGAACCTTGTTGATATTTTAAAAGTTGAAGATAATAATGGCAACGTTTTGGAGAATCCCGCCACGGGCGGGACGACGACGCAGGAAAGTTGGGATGGAACAAAAATATATCAACCACACGATGGTTTTGTTTTACCAACTGAAGTTACATTTCTAATCTCTCATATTTTATTGGATGACGGAGCCCGGTCGATGACCTTCGGTGGCGGGTCGGTTCTAAATATCCCCGGCGTTTCCGTTAAAACCGGAACTACCGAAGACAAGCGGGACAACTGGACCATTGGTTACACTTCGGGTCAGGACAACCGGCTGGTGGCCGTTTGGGTTGGCAATAATGATAATTCCCCCATGTCCCCCTATTTGGAATCCGGCAATACCGGGGCCGCCCCGATCTGGAATAAATTAATGAGACGGACCTTAAAAGATGTGGAGAAAATTGAGTGGCCGCAAAGGCCCGAGACCGTGGTCTTTACCGAGATTTGCTCATTGTCGGGCATGTTGCCGGCTAACGACTGTCCGAAACGGGGCGAATATTTTATCAAAGCATTTACCCCACGGGACACGGATAACGTCTGGAATCAAAAAAGAAAAATCTGGGTTTTTAAGGACACAGGCAAACAGGCGACCGGTAACTTCCAGCCCGACCAGGTCAAAGAAGAAGACCACATTGTCATCTCCGACCCCATCCAAAAAGACTT
>CAYHSW010000044.1:0-5924 GCA_964359405.1 uncultured Gammaproteobacteria bacterium
TGTTTCTTTTTAGATTTCATGAATTGATTATATCATCTTAAATCAAATATGGGGTTGACTTTACTATTCCTTAATTCCGCACGTGCGGAAATAGTGTAGATAAATAAATTTACAAAGTAGTCCAGGTCGTGTCAAGATCGGGTCTTTTTTCCAAAATCTTCTCTACCATTTTTTCTGTTTTTTTAGCATCGGTTATATATTTTGGGTTACTCATGGCTTGTAAGTGGGCCACGGTATGAAAATCAACCCCACCACCTTGAATTGAATTGTATTTTTCACTCAACAAGACCAGGTCTTGCCTATCTTTACTAAACGGCGTTAAAAAAAGATCCTCCCCAAAAACATACACCGTCTCTATGCCGTCAATCCTTTTTTCCTGAACCAGTTTTTCCACAAGATCTAGAGGAAAGGCCTTTTTATCATAAAAACTCCAATGAGCCACAAGAGCGACCCCTCCCGCTCCCCTAATAAAGGAAACTGTCTGGTCGATAGAAATCAGACTGTCATCGGGGTCGTGTATATAAACTGAAAACGGGGACTCCGGAGTTAAAAACAGAGTAAACCATCTAGCTTTATCTTTTCTCTCTTGGGGAATATTCTCATATTCTTTAACCATAACCATCAATTTATTGTCAGTATTGGCTTTGTTTTTAAAATCTTCAAGAAATTTTTCAATTAAATCGCGATTGCTTTGTTTTTTGTTAAGAGCGGCGACAACATGCGGTCTACCAACAGTTCCTCCGTCAGCTACCTCAGCTAAAATTTCATTTTCGGTAATTGAAAAACCTAATTCGGAAAAACTAGCCACATACTTTGACACTTTATCAAACCTAACTTTTTTAAGTTTTTCGCAATGACTCAATAAAGGCCTGTTTGTTGGATCGACAAAAAGACCAACAATGTGAAACGCGGGGATTTTAATTTTTGTTTCGGGAACAAAATCAGCAGTTAGTTCAATTCCTGAAACAAATTTCACCCGGTGATTAAGATTTTTTATTCTTTCAAATATTTCTGGCTTAATTAACGTGTCATGATCTGTAACCGCGACAACGCCAATATTGTTTTTTTGACATTCATCAAGAATTTGTTCGTGGGTCATTACTCCGTCGGATAAAATACTGTGGCCATGCAACGATTGATATTTCATACCTTATTATATCCCAAATCATTTAACTGTTTCTTAATGTTTCTCGCTTGTTCCATATAAATTTTATATTTAGTCATTAGGGCCCAATAATCCGCCCCTTCATCATGGCCAGGAATAATATCTTCACCATCAGCCCCCGAGTCGTTTATTTTTTGATTAACCTCGTTTAATTTTTCGGCCAGATTTTTATATTCTTCTAATAGTTTTTTTATTTTTAAATTCATATGGATTCTATCGCTTCGCTCCAGAATAACAGAAAACACCACCGATTCACATCGGGGTGTTTTCAACACCATACGATTAAATTACCGAATGGCTTTTTTGAGAGCTTTACCGGCAGTAAACCCTGGGGTTTTTCTGGCCGGAATGTTAATGGTTGCTCCGGTTTGCGGATTGCGGCCTTTTCTGGCGGCTCGTTGCCGGACGGAAAAAGTTCCGAATCCGGTAACCACAACTTTTTCTCCTCTTTTCAAAGCATCACGAACGGCATCAAGCAAGGCTTGAACGGATTCGCGGGCGGCTTTATTGGTAAGAGAAGCTTTCTTGGCAACTAAATCAACTAAATCTTGTTTGGACATTACTAATCACCTCCTTTCTTTAGAAACTCTTAATGAGTTTCACGAATTATAGAGTTTCTTAAGCCTCGCCAGTCCCGGTCGCTACCGGGAAGGCGGGCTAGCACTTTCATCACGTATCAACAATCAATTTTGTTTGGATTGTTGATAAAGCCAATTTAGTACTTGATTAGATGTTTGTCAAGATGGATCAATCTATATCTATCTGGTTGTCTCGGAGACCCGAAGTTCGCGAATGACCGTAACTTTTATCTGCCCGGGGAAATCTTTTACTTCCTGTTCAATCTTATCGCGAATATCCGATGCCATCATTATGGTGTCATTATCATTAACCCGACCAGGGTCAACCAAGACCCTTATTTCCCGCCCCGCCTGAAAAACCCAGGCATCGGTAACTCCCGGGAAGCCTTTACAAATTCCTTCAAGGTCCCCCATATGTTTGAGATAATTATCAAAATCTTCATACCGCGCCCCGGGCCGGGAACCGGAAATGGCATCGGCTATATAGACGATCATCGATTCAACACAGGAAAATTCCTTGTCTTCGTGATGTTCTTCCACGCAGGCAATAACTTTTTCCGGCAAATTTAGCCGGCGACAAAGCTGGGCCCCAAGAGTGACATGTGACCCTTCTTCTTTATCAATGACTTTACCAATATCGTGTAACAAACATCCAAGCCGGACAACATTTAAATCCGCCCCAACTTCCGAGGCAAGGGCCATTCCGATTTTGGTTTCTTCAAGAGTGTGGGCAATTAAATTCTGGCCGTAAGAAAAGCGGTATTTGAATTTTCCGAGTAAATCCAAAAGCTCGGGCGCCAGATTATAAACTCCGACATCAGAAGCCAGTTTTACCCCTTCATCATGAATTAATCGGTCAATCTCCCGTCTTACTTGAGTCACAACCTCTTCAATCCGCTCCGGTTGCACCCGTCCGTCAGCCAAAAGTCTTTGCAAAGCAACTTTCGCCACTTCCCGGCGGACGCCGTCAAACGAGGAAATCCTTATTTCCCCTTCTTCGTCCATGATAAAATCAACGCCGGTCGCCTGTTCCAAAGCCCGGATATTTTTGCCTTCTTTGCCAATTATCCGCCCTTTAACCTCATCATCGGTAATTTTAACAACGGAGACAGTAAACTCGGCGACATAAGTGTTGGCGCCGTGCACCATTTCCGCAACTAAAATTTCTTTGGCTTTTTCTTTGGCAGTAAGAGAGGCTGTCTCAATGGCCTGTTTGACTATTTTAGAGGCTTCAGCTTTGGCTTTATCCGCGACAATAGCCAGAAGTTGTTTTTTGGCTTCTTCCACTGTCAAACCGGAAACTTTTTGTAATTTGGAAAGGAGTTCCTCTTCCCGTTTTTCATAATCCAAAAGTTTCTTTTCCAAAAATAAAATATCATCAGGGGTTATGGTTTTCATAAATTTTGTTCATATGTTCCTACTCATCATTATAATTTGTTTTGCCTATTTTGGCAATAACATCATTTATAATGTCCCAGGGAAATCCCCTGCTTCCCAAAAATCTAATAATCTTCTCACGATCAGTTAATTTCTTTTTACTAATTAATCCCAAAGCTTTTTCAAATTCACTTGTCTCGTCTTCGCTTAAAACCTTTTTTATTATCTCCGGTTTTATGCCCTTGATTCTCAATTCCTGCTCCAAAACTCTTTTACCTTTAGGCCTAAAAGTATTTCTTTGGTCCACAAACCATTTAGCAAACACCTCATCATCCAGCAATTTTATCTTTTTTAATTTATTAATTACGTCGTCATTCTGGCCGGGTCCAGAATCCTTAAATTTTCGTTTTAATCTAAATCGGACTTCATATTCCGAGCGCGGTCTAAAAGAAATAAAGTTAATTGCAAAATTAAACATTTTTCCAAATTCGCTTTGGCCAACAATATTATTTAATTCCTCCTGGCTAATTTCTTTGTTGGCGTAAAGTTTTAAATTTAAAACCTCGTTCGCATCAATCCCAACGGCAAAATTCCCGTCAACAAAAACATTAACTCTGTTTGGATCCCTTTTTTGATACTCTAATTTAGTAATAATCATAATTATTGATAATGAAGCGTAACCTTAATAATAAAGGCCTTACCGCCAATAGTAATAAAATGCGCCCGGTACTTTCTGTCGATTCTGAATGAGTAAACACGAGCCTCTTTTGGTTGCAAGACTTCAACATTTAAAGATGGGTGGTTTGTATCAGTTTCAAAAAATTCTTTCGCCTTGTTAAATTTTTCTACGAGGTTGTGTTTTTTTAACGTTTTCTCGACTTTCGATGAAATATCAATTATTTGCATACGCCGGAGAATCCTTCAATCCGCTAATAATTTCGTTAATAAACTTCTTGTTGTATTTTCCGGAAGATTCTAGCATCTTTCGCATCTCTGGTAATGGTCTTTTAACAAACTCCTCAAATTGTATGCCAGAAGAAACGTCGTTTAAAACTACCGGCTTTTGAGCAATAAACCGCACCACGGAACGAAAAAATTCACTCCTATTGGCGTAGTCGTGCAGAAAAACCCAATCATCAATCATTTTTGCCTGGTCATCAGTGACAGAAATATTCATTGTGCTCATGTTTATATTTTAACATACTTTGTCAATCCTTGCCATAATCACAAAGATAATCCCGCAGCGATCGAGGTAAAAGTGTCAAATAATTGTACCTTGCTTGTTCCAAAAATTGACACTAGCATTTGTTCGACAGCTGGTATTAATGACGATCCGCCGGTGCGAACGACAACGCTAATTTGTTCCGGTTCCAATTCAGCTTTTTCCAAAGTTGTTAGAACTGTTTGTTTTATTTTTAAAACATCGTCATTAATTATTTCTTCAAACTCTGTTTTTGTTATGGAGACATCAATATCAATCGGTCCGTCTTTATAAATAATATTAGAAGCGGGTTTTTCGGACAATTCTTTTTTAGCAATTTCTATGGCTTCATAAATTTCAAACCCCAAATTCATTTCGATTAAATAAACCAGCCTGTCAAGAGCGGCAAGATCGGTATTGTGATACCGGGCACCGCTTCGTAAAAAATTCATGTCCTCGGGATTGTTTAAATTGGGAATGGCAAACCAGGAATTTAAGGATTCGTTAAAATGTTTCGGCATCGGCAGTTGGGAATCGCCGTAAGTAATGATTTTTCCAAAATAATCGCCAAGTTTGGCCTGAAAAATCCGGGAATTTAATAAATTACCGCCTATATAAACTCCGTCAGTAGCCAAAACTTTAAAACCGTTATCGAATTCCACAATTGCCGTGTCCAATGTTCCGCCGCCAAAATCAAAAACCAAAATTTTTTCTTTTTTAGTTTTTCTTTTTGATAAAAAATATTTGGCCGCCCCAATGGGTTCGTATTCGAAATTAGTTCTTTCAAATCCGGCCAGTTTTAAGGCTTCGGCTAACCGGTTACTGGCCAGTTCGTCTTTTTTCCCGTCATCGGAAAAATGGACCGGTCGGCCGCAGGTTATTTCTTTAATTTCCTGACCAGCAAGATTTTCTGCTCGTTCTTTTATTTCTCTAATTAATATCGCGATTAAATTTTCCAGTGAATAAAAGTCGCCATAAATGGTTGTCCTCTTATAGAGCGGCGATTTTAAAGCGGTTTTTAACGCATGTAAAAGACGGCCGGTCCCAAAATCAACTTCCTCATAAAACTCCGGAAACCATTCTTTGTAAACTCTGCCGGAATAAGGATTTGTCCAGGTAATAAGCTCGTGTTTCCGGCCGGTATAGACTTTTCTCCTTACCCCTGAAGTTTTATTTTTGTTATCCTGCAAATATTGAGTTATTGCCTCCGCGCCAATTAAATTTTTAACTTCACCTTCATAGTGTATTTGTGAGGCCATAAAAGTATTACTTGCGATTTGTTCTTGAGTAACTTTGTTGGAAATAACTAATTTGCGAGGAAAGAAATATAAAGCAGAACGAATAACAGATGGGTCTGGGGCGTTCTGGTCTATGTTTAGGAGTGCCACTCTCCCGTCAGTATTTAAACTGATCGAAGAATTAGTCGTTCCAAAATCCAGACCAAATTTTGTCATGAAGCATAGGAACTATTTAAGTATATAAGAAATTCCTTATTTCCGCTACCTCCCAAAATTGGAGAGTCAATTATTTTGTCAAATTTAAATCTGTTAATAATTTCTTGCAAATTTTCTTGCGGAATTATTCCTTTGTTTTTTAACGCCAG
>CAYHSW010000045.1:0-5879 GCA_964359405.1 uncultured Gammaproteobacteria bacterium
TGTGACGAAGTTGTTAGACATTTTTAGACGGGCATGGAATGTGCCGGAACTCCGAAAGAAAATCCTGTTTACGGCCTTTATTTTTTTTGTTTTCCGGTTGTTTGCCCACATTCCGACTCCGGGGGTGGATATCGTCGCTCTAAAACATCTTTTCTCTCAAAATCAATTTTTGGGTTTATTAGATATTTTTTCCGGCGGCACACTGGCCAACTTTTCTATTATGGCGCTTGGATTAACCCCGTATATTGACGCTACAATTATTTTGCAATTATTACAAATGGTTTTTCCTAAACTGGAAGAAATGGCCAAAGAGGGGGAAATGGGGCGGATGCAGATTAATCAATATGCCCGGTTTTTAACCGTCCCGATTGGCGCCTTACAAGCGCTCGGGACCTACGCCTTATTAAAAAACCAAAACATTATTGGCGCTGCCGACCCCATAACTTTAATTGCCCTGATTTTGACTTTAACTGCCGGAACGGTGTTTCTTATGTGGCTTGGGGAACTGGTTTCGGAATACGGCATCGGCAATGGCATTTCCATGTTAATTTTTGCCGGCATCGTGGCCCGGATGCCGACGATTTTGGGACAAACCGTGTCTGTTGTGACCGAGGAACAAATTATAAACCTGGTAATTTTTGCAGTTGTTGGCATTGCTGTGGTCGCCGCCATTGTTTTGGTTAACGAAGCCACCCGGCAGATCCCGATTGTTTACGCGCGGCGGGTCCGGGGTAATAAAATGTACGGCGGACAGACTAATTATTTGCCGCTTAGGGTAAATCAGGCCGGAGTTATCCCCATCATTTTTGCCGTCTCTCTGGTTTTAATCCCGTCACTGCTTGGCCAATATTTAGCCCAAGTTCCTAACCCGGCAATTTCCCGGATTGCCCAGACGGTGTCGGCGGCCTTTGATCCCAACGGCGGACTTTACAACGGTTTTTACTTTATTTTAGTTATTGTCTTTACTTATTTTTATACGGCAGTGGTTTTTAATCCGCAAAAAATTGCCGAGGAAGTTCAAAAACACGGTGGTTTTGTCCCCGGAATAAGACCGGGGATCTCAACGTCGAGTTACTTAAATTATATTTTGACAAGAATAACCCTTGCCGGCGCTGTTTTTCTGGGACTTATTGCCATTTTACCGTCATTAGCCAAAGGAGTAACTAACGTTGCGACCTTAACCATCGGCGGCACAGGGGTCTTGATCGTGGTCTCGGTCATTTTGGAAACCGCCAAACAATTCGAAGCCATGCTCATCATGCGCAACTACGACGGCTTCTTAAAAAATTAATTATGGATCCGGCAAGTTTAAATATTATTTTAATGGGCTGTCCCGGTTCAGGAAAATCTACACAGGGAGAATTGTTAGTCCAAAAATATAATTTAAAATTAATTCAAACAGGAAAGATATATCGCAATATTGCGGCTACAGGAACAGAACTTGGTAAAAAAATAAAACGAATGATGGAGTCGGGACAACTGATTGACGATCAAACAACGTTTGAAGTTATCGATAAAAATTTAAAAGGAATTGATGGCGGCTATTTAATCGATGGCTATCCCAGGACATTAGGACAAGCTAAATGGAATTTATTTGAAGTTGGAATGGTTATTTATATCAATTTACCGGATGAGATCGCAATTGCCAGGATGATGAAGCGTGAGCGATCTGATGATACAGTAGAGTCACTAAAAATTAGGATGCAATTATTTCACAAAGAAACAGAACCGATTTTAAATTATTTTAAAGAACAAGGGAAACTTTTTGTTGTTGACGGGCAACCGAGGGTTGAAGAAATTCATAATTCAATTGTGAAAATTTTCGAAAAGAAAAATGAAAATTAATATTTATACTCCGGAGGAAATTGCCAAAATAAGAGAAGGGGGAAAGATTACGGCCATGGTTATCAAACGGGTTTTGGAGAAAGCTGTTCCCGGAGTAACGACCAAAGAATTGGATAATTATGCTACGGAATTAATTGTTGATGCCGGCGGCCGGCCATCCTTTGCCATGGAAAAAGATTATCATTGGGCGACTTGCATGAATGTTAATGATATGGTTGTTCATGGGATACCAAGCGATTACAAATTACGGGAAAACGATATTTTAGGAATGGATGTGGGAGTTTATTATCAAGGATTTCATGCTGACGCCTCGTGGAGTAAAAAAATAAATAATAATTTTGATAATTTTTTGTCAATCGGTGAATTAGCCCTTAATGAAGCAATAAAAGAAGCCAGAGCGGGGAATCATATTGGAAATATATCCGCGAAGATTCAGGAAATTGTGGAAGGTGGCGGCTATTCTTGTGTCAAACAATTAGTGGGCCATGGGGTGGGTCGGGATTTGCACGAAGAGCCGGAAATTCCTTGTTTCCAACGGGGAAATATTAATAATACGGCGGAAATAAAAGAAGGAATGGTCCTCGCCATCGAAATAATTTATAACGAAGGAAAACCGCCGATTGTTTATTCAAATGACGATGGTTGGACGGTTGTGACGCGCGATGGGGCTAACTCCGGATTATTCGAACACACGATTGCCATTGTTAATGGGTCTGCAAAAATCATGACTACTCCTTGACAACTATCGGTTGTTTGATATCCTGAAAAAGGTGAAAAAAAAGAAATTAAAAAAAGTTACGGTTTTATATAACGAAGTAACCAATTTACAAACCAGCGACAAAAAAGCTCTTCTTGCGGAAGAGGGGGGGGAAGAAGACGCGAAAATAATTTCCGGGGCTCTGAAAGACTTTGGTTATAAAAGTGATATTTATGAATTGACCCCCCGGTCTATAAAAGTATTGGACCACAGATCAACGGATCTCTTTTTCAATCTTTGTGACGGCGTGGGAAACCTCCCCAAAACGGAACATAAAGTCCCCCAATTTTTAGACAAAAAGAATTTATGGTACACCGGATCCAACGCTTCCGCCCTTCTACTCACCACCAATAAAGTTTTAACAAAACAGGTTTTTATTCAAAATAATATTCCGACCCCGGATTATGCCGTTTTGCAAAGAATTCCCGATAAAACTCCGGAAGGTTTACGTTATCCATTGATTGTCAAACCAGTGGCTGAGGATTGCAGTTTGGGGATTTCCCAGAAATCTGTTGTTTATGATTTATCTGATTTAAGGCGGGAGGTAGAACGAATTTTAGAAAACTATCATGAGCCTGCGCTGGTTGAAAAGTTTGTTACCGGAAGGGAATTTAATGTAACCGTTTTGGGTAACGGTAGGAGAGCAATAGTTCTTCCGATTTCGGAAATAATTTTTGGCAGATGGTTTAAAGAAGAAGACGCGGAAAAAATTGTGGATTTTAGAGCCAAGTGGATCGAAAGTTCAAAAAACTACCGGGAAACATCTGGGATTAGCCCGGCAAAAATTGACGGGTATCTGCAGAATAAAATCGAAAGGTTGGCGTTAAGGGCCTACTGGTCTTGCGGCGGACGGGATTACGCCAGGGTGGATATCCGGCTTTCTCGTGAAGGGGTTCCTTATTTTTTGGAAGTTAACTTAAATCCCGATTTGTCTCCTGGAATGGGGGCTTCGAGATCGGCCAAGACTGCGGGCTTAGATTATCCTCAGTTTATTGGGGAAATTGCCACCGTTGCCGCCCGGCGTTATTAGAATGAAGATAATTGTTCTTTATAATTCTGTTAAGTCTGTTACTGTCGGTCGAGCCGAGGATGTTCTGGCTGATCAGGACACGGTAAAAACGGCCGAGGCCATTGCCCAAAATTTAGAAGCTGATCATGACGTGAGTTTGTTTGAAATAAAAGAAAACAATGTTTCCAAGCTTAAAAAATTAAAACCGGATTTATTCTTTAACAATGCCTTTGGCATTGGCAATGTCCCCAAAAGTGAAGTGGATTTAGCAGCGATATTAGAAAAAACCGGGGTTCCTTTTACCGGTTCTCCGGCCCGGGCGATTGCTTTGACAACGGATAAAACTTTGACAAAACAAGTCTTGCAGTCGAGTAATTTGCCGACCCCCGGAGAAAATAAATTTCCTTTAATTGTTAAACCGAAAGCTGAAGACTGTAGTCTGGGAATTACTGAAGCTTCTGTGGTAGCAAATGAACAGGAATTAGAAATGCAGGTAAATAAACTTAAGGAATTATATTCCGAGGATGTTATGTCCGAGGAATATATTGAGGGGCGGGAATTAAACGTGACTGTTTTGGGGAACGGGGACAGCGCTGTGGCGTTGCCGGTTTCGGAAATTGTTTTTGGAAGAAAATTTCCCGGGAAGTATAAAATTGTGGATTTTGATGCCAAATGGGAAGAAAAAACAGAAAGTTTTAAAGAAACCAACGGGGTTTGCCCGGCAAATTTATCGCAGGACATCTTAAAAGAAGTTAACCGGGTGGCAAAAGTTGCTTACAAGATAACCGGCTGCCGCGATTATGCCCGGGTGGATATTAGATTGTCTAAGGACAATATACCATATATATTAGAAGTCAACGCTAATCCCGGCATCGGTCCGTCTGATGGTGCCGCCCGCTCCGCCCGTGCCGCCGGCTATACCTATCCCCAGTTTCTGGAAGCGATTGTTTCAGAAGCATTAAAGAGGTAAAATAGGGGTATGGCGCAGATAATCAAGCCCCAGGCTCTAAAACCAGGCGATACAATCGGTCTTATCACCCCGTCGGAACCGGTAACCCAGGTTTGTTTGGAAAAAATAATCCGCTTTTTGGAAAAAAACGGCTACAAAGTTAAAACCGGGGCTCACGTCCAGAAAGCGATCGGGGATTATGTTGCCGGGACCCCCGCGGAACGGGCCAATGACCTAAACTGGGCCTTTTCCGATCCGGAAATCCAGGCGGTTTTTGCTGTTGTCGGGGGGATGGGGGCTTCACAGATTTTAGATCAGGTGATCTTTGATGTCATTGTCCAAAATCCTAAAATTTTTGTCGGTTATTCGGACACGACAACTTTGCAGATGGCAATTCTTGCCAGAACAGGAATGGTTACTTTCCACGGGCCAAACGCCCTGTCTCTTCCCGACCTGAGATCAACCGGATATACGATGACAAACTTTTGGCGGATGTTGACAACCCGTGATGAAAAAATTCTGATCAAACCGCAATCGGTTTGGCAGGAAGTCCGGGAAGGCAGTTGTGAGGGGGTAACTTTTGGGGGCAATTTGAGTTGCATCTGCAAACTTTTGGGGACAAAATGGGATCCTCTGGTCGCGCTGCCAAAACTTTTTGGGGAAGAGACAAAATATTTGTTTTTTTGGGAGGAAGATTATGAACAATTTAGTGAAATTGCGAGAAATTTATGGCAACTTAGAAATTCCGGTTTTTTTGAGAAGGTTTCCGGGATGATGATTGGCAAACTGACCGCTGTTGCCGAAAAGGATTATCAGAATTTTCCGCAGAAAAAGGATTTGATTAAACAGGTGACTGAACCGTATAACTTTCCTGTTCTTTACGGTGTCGATTTCGGTCACGAAGTTCCTAAAGCCACTATTCCCATCGGCGTCCGGGCCCTTATGGACACTAAAGAGAAACGTCTCGAACTTCTCGAACCTGGAGTAGTTTAAACCTTTGACTTCGTTAAATGTTTGGTTTTATCATGGTAATTATATGGCAGTGAGGATCAATAAAAAGAAAAGAGTATAAAAATTACTCATTTGGTTTATTTTCGGTTGAACTTTAATACTTTACCGATTTTAACCAATCCAACGCTATAGCGTATTGTTTTTGAACCTGCGAATACCTCGTCCGCTTGCGGCGAGGAAGAGCAGGCTCCAAAAAGAGGACCCGAGCCAGTGATACCTCGCAGGTTCACTGCGAGGAGAGTCATTGGTTAAGTTGAGAGATTCAGTTTTTGGCCGATGGGGGAGTTAGTAGAAACTAAAAACGTATC
>CAYHSW010000046.1:0-2578 GCA_964359405.1 uncultured Gammaproteobacteria bacterium
GCTCCGCCAATAAATATTACTATCCACGGTATCGCACTAAGAATCTGTTGCCAAAGTTCCGGTTGAAAATCAGATTCAAGACCGGATTGGCGCTTGGCAACACAATCTAATGCACTATGGTCCAGGTCTGAAATTCTTCTTGAGACGGCATTGGGGTCCGAAAATAACCACCGATCGGCTGAACCAATACTTCCCCTGGCAACATCTTTCTCCATTGATTGAAACATTACCTGATAATCTGCCGGCACCACTACAACTTTTTCGTAAGGACTAAATAATGCTAAGCGTACAGGAAGAAACGTATTACTACCCCAAACTTTTGGAAGTGCCCCGCTAAGCGGGTCTCCCTGCCTTCCAATAATATTGAATCTTTCACTTTTTGAAGTAATCTGTCCACATTTAGGGCCATCGTTGCCATTTGGCCTTTGGCCATTCACGCGCGGAGCTGTCAGTGAAAGGAATGTCAAAGCCAGCAAAGCCGCGGCACCGCATTCTTTCATCCTGTTCATATGGTTTATTTTATCACTACTATAGGGCAAGAGCAAGAACCCAATTGACTACTAACAACTTATAGTGTATGATTCCTTCAGAATGATTTTAGCAGAGGCGGTTGTTTCAGAAGTTGCACGTTTAACCCCCCCCGACGGAAGTGTTTATTTCAATCCGGAGGCACTCGTTAGTGCTCTCTGTGTTGTGTCTCCAGCATTTGTGGTTCTTGGACTCATGTATTTGGTGTCAAGAAAACAGAGAGAAAATTATGCAAAAAATTCCGAATTACAAAACGAAGATGCTGTTTCCTACATTAAAGGTCACAGCGTTTCGAGAATAGAGAAAGGCATAAACGGTGCCGTTCTTTTTGCGCCCTTAGCTCTAGCTCTTCTGTGGGGTAAAATTATTCCAGAATCATTGACAGTCCCCGCCCTTTGTGTTGCTGCAACTGTTGGATTTGGGGTTGGCGCTTTATGGGAAAGAAAGCTTCCTAAAGAAAATAAGTATCATAACTGGCTAAATTAAACTGCCCTTTTTCCTCTTGACATTACCGTACTTGACTTATCTTTTAGGGCTGCTAAAATACAAGTATATATGGTTAATAGCATACTTAAAAGGGACATATTTGACGAAGTGGTGAAATATATTGGTGATGATAACGCCATTGTTTTACATGGGGCTCGAAGGGTGGGAAAAACCTACATTCTCTACTTTTTGGAAAATTTTCTTAAAGACAATCATGAAAGCTGTTTTTACTTTGATCTTGAAGATTCCCGCATTTTAGAAATTATGGATCAGGGCGTAGATTCTTTTTTGAACCTACTCAAAACAAAGGTTGATCTAGAAGCATTAAAATCAACCCAAAAGAAAGTTTACGTTTTAATTGACGAAATTCAGTATCTTAACTCTCCGGCACCATTTATAAAACTACTGGTTGACCACCACAATTATCTACAACTTATTGTTTCCGGTTCTTCAAGTTTTGATATAAAATCTAAATTTTCCGATTCCTTGGTTGGGCGAACGATAGAATTTGAAATTTTCCCGTTGAATTTTTCCGAATTTTTGCGGTTTAAAAAAATAAACATTGATTTAAAGGCCACAATTTCTTCATTTCAACTGCCACAAATTCTTGATTTTTTTCGGGAATATGTCAATTTTGGCGGGTACCCCCAGGTTGTTCTGACTGATCTTCTGGACAAAAAGGAAAAAAGTCTCCAACAAATAATTGATAAATATATTAAAAAAGACATCAAGGATCTGGCAAAAATAAAAGATATCCGACGGTTTAACAATTTATTGACCGTTTTGGCTTCACAAAGTGGACAACTGGTAAATGTTGACCAGCTTTCTAACATTGTGGGGATTGCCAAACAAACCGTGGAAAATTATTTGTCAATTTTAGAAAAAACCTACGTTTTGAAACTTGTTTCTCCGTTTAGCTCTAGTACCAAAGTAGAAATTGTTAAATCACCCAAGGTTTTTTTCTACGATACCGGCTTACTAAAAATGTTACAGCTTAAAAGCCTTCAGCCGGGAATTTTTGGCAATATTTTTGAAACTAGCATTTTTTCGGAACTTGTCAAAAAATACGGAGTTGTTAATATTAATTTTTGGCGCAGTAAGAGTGATAATGAGGTGGATTTCATCCTCCAGCAAAGAAATAATATTCTTCCAATTGAAGTAAAACTTAACTTTCACGAGTTCCACGCTCGGGGAATGCTTTCATTTTTGGAAAAATATCACCTGAAAGATTATAAAGTCGTGGCTCTTGACGGCTCTAAAACCTCCAAAAAGTTTATTTATCCGTGGGAAATCTGATTTAATCCCCCCTCTATCCAATCTCCCCATCTCATGATAAAATCACTTTTATGGAAATCAGGGAATCAATTCCCTTTACTGCCCCGGATTTTGGCAAGTCACCGCTTAAATTTTTTGCCGAAGTCCGCGATGAATTAAAAAAGGTCACCTGGCCGACCCGCCCGCAGGTTATTAAAATGACCGCGGTCGTCATCGGAGTGACAATCGCCGTTTCGGCATACCTGGGAGGCTTAGACTTTATTTTTGTCAGATTATTTTCTATAATAGT
>CAYHSW010000046.1:2678-5873 GCA_964359405.1 uncultured Gammaproteobacteria bacterium
GGGTATGAAAATAAGGTAGCGTCAGCTATCAAACAACGCGCGGAAATCGCCCACCTCGACTCCTTTATTTTTGATGTCCTGGTTCCGACCAAAAACACTGTTCAGGTAAAGCGCGGCAAGAAAGAAGATATCAAGGAAAAAATTTTCCCCGGCTATATTCTGGTCAAAATGATTCTGACCGATGACACTTGGCAGGCCGTCCGGACAACCCAGGGGGTGACATCATTTGTCGGCATCGGCAATAAACCCACGCCGATCTCCGAAAAAGAGGTCCAGACAATAATGCAGTTTGCCCAAATCGCCGCTCCGCAGTACAAATCCCAGTTCACCGTTTCCGAAGCGGTTAAAATTGTCGACGGCCCGTTTGCCGATTTCCTGGGATCCGTTGAATCGATTGACGAAGCCCGGGGGAAACTTAAAGTTCTGGTCAGTATATTTGGCAGAGAGACACCTGTTGAGTTGGATTTTCTTCAAGTTGCTAAACTATAATAGTTACAGATGCAACAGATTGCCACAGATAAAACAGATACAGATAGTTTCTTGTATAAAGATCTAAGTTACAAACTGCGAGGAATATTTTTCAAGGTCGCGAATAATTATGGTTTGGGTCTTAAAGAAAAGCTTTATCATCAGGCAATAATTGATGAATTAACGTGTGGCAGAATCGCTTTTCAGCACGAAAAACAGCTGGAAATTTTATCACAAAAAGACGGGCGGAAAATTGGCTTATATATTCCTGATTTTGTGATTGAAGATAAAATTATTCTTGAAATAAAAAGTGAGCCGTTTATCCGCCAACAATTTTACGCCCAGACATACTCCTATCTTCGAGTCAGCAATTTTGAATTGGGATTTATCGTTAATTTTGGAGATGAACAACTCACGATAAGACGGCTCCTGTTCACAAACGATAGAAAACCCCATTTACAGACAAAATAATCCGTGCTATACTCTGTTTACCTCGATATTCGAGGGAGTTGATGCAGATCAATGAAATTCCTCTTTATGGTCTTTCGTCCTATCTGTATCTGTCAAATCTGTAACGATCTGTTTAATCTGTGATATATGGCTAAAAAAGTTAAAACAATTATTAAACTAAATCTTAAAGCGGGAGAGGCAACTCCGGCTCCCCCGGTTGGTCCGGCTCTGGGACAGCACGGGCTTCCGATTATGGACTTCGTCAAGGCATATAATGAAAAAACAGCCGATAAAAAAGGGCAGGTTATACCGGCCGTTATTACCGTTTATGAGGACAGAACGTTTACGTTTATTACCAAGCTTCCTCCGGTTTCGGAATTGATTAAAAAAGAATTAAATCTGACCGCCGGATCTAAAAAGCCCGGCCGGGAATCTGTTGGCGAAATTACCAATGCCCAGGCCAGAAAAATCGCCGAAGTCAAAATGGAAGATTTAAATGCCAATGGAGATTTAGACGCGGCAACAAAGATTGTGCTGGGTACAGCAAGATCTATGGGGCTCAAAACAAAATAAATTTTAATTTTAAATTTCAAATTTTAAAAGAAATTTTAATATTTCAAATTTGAATTTTCTCTTAAAATTTAAAATTCGGATTTTAGTTTTTTGTGTATGGGTAAAATTAAACAAGTTGTCATGGGGGATGTTGAAGCGGAAGAAAAAGTCCGTTCTAAAGCTGCGGTCAAGCGCGAACAGAAAAAAATCCGGGAGGGTGAAGAGGTCGTTGTTACTCCCGTCAAGACAGAAGTTAAAAAAAAGAAAGTAGAAACCAAAACTACAGGAAAGAATTATTTAACCGCCGTTGCCAAAATTGACAAAAATAAATCTTATTCCCCCGCCGAAGCGATAAAAATAATTAAGGAGATTGCTTATGCCAACTTTAACGAGACAGTAGAATTAGTTATTAATGTCACTGAAAAAGGCATTCGAGGCAATGTGGCTCTACCAAACGGAACCGGAAAAGAAGTTAAGGTAAAAATTGCTGATGAAGAATTAATTTCTGCTATTGAGAAAGGCGGAAAAATAGATTTTGATATTCTGGTCGCAACACCTGACATGATGCCGAAATTATCAAAAATCGCCAAGATTCTTGGCCCGCGCGGATTGATGCCAAACCCAAAAACGAACACTATTTCACCCAAGCCCGAAGAGCTTGCCCTGAGCTTGTCGAAGGGGCAAATAAATTTTAAAACCGAGACTAACTTCCCGATTATTCATACTATTATTGGAAAATTAGATTTTGACGACAAAAAATTATTGGAAAATCTCGCCGTTTTAATCAAAGCCATCGGGAAAGACAAAATTGTGAGCTTATTTCTCAAGTCCACCATGTCCCCCGCCGTCAAACTTGCAATTTAAACTATAGGATGATATAATGCGCCCTATTCCATGAGACAAAATCGTTTCTTGCCCTTAATTGCTGTTCCGATTATTCTTGGTCTACTGGCGGGATGTGGCAATTCCCCTAGTAACGTTGAGGGCAGTAGAATACCCATTGTCCTCGATATTGGGGCCATTCTTGATAATATTTGTAATTTTTCTGATCACCCCCCGGATGCCAGCATCGAAAGAGTTGTCTCCATTGGTGATGAAATACGCGCCGGATCCGACAATGTTAAATTTATAGATCCGTCTCTTGTTATAACTAATGGAAAACAATTTCCGTTGACGGATGGCCGGGGAAAACTTATACTTTACGGCAAAAGAGGAAACGAAGTCACAATCGAAATAGAAATACCACCTCTCGCCCCCAATGTAAAAGAAAGTCCGGCTGAAAACGTATTCGTAAGAGGCTCCGAGAAATGTCGCTAGTGACGTCTAATAAAATTTATCAAATTGCAACTGATATCTGGGGGAATCATTTTACTCCCAAATAACCTTCACTTTATATATCCAATCCCCTGCTGCAGCAGAATGTTGGATATATTAAACGTCCATTAAGTAATCAAGTTTCTCGGCAAGATTAGAAGTTTTGCCGGCACCAACGTCAAATATCTTTTCCCAGTTCGTCTCCCCTTCTATTTTATCCACCAGCAAAAAGGTAACCTCCGCACCGATGGCAAAAACCTGACGGACAAATTCCACTTCGTCAAAACACGGGTACGGATGAATAAAAACGCTTTCATTGAGTTGTTTGAACCCTAAATCCAATAATTTCTGCCGGAATTTATCCCTGGTATATTTTATCTTGTCCGGCACATCAAAAATAACCACCCGCCA
>CAYHSW010000047.1:0-5817 GCA_964359405.1 uncultured Gammaproteobacteria bacterium
GCAGCAAAACTTGAATCATTTGATTTGAAAATTTTATCAGTATATTTTTTGGCAATAGCGACAGCGTTTTCCGGCGCACCGTTATCGATGACAATTATTTCATCACAAAACGCCAGACTTTTAAGACAATTTTCCAAGACCTCAACTTCCTCAGGCCAATAAATAAAAGTAATCGCTGATATCATATGCGCGAAAATGTCATGCCGAACTTGTTTCGGCATCTAAGTATTAGTTTTTTCATCGGATTTTGTTCAATCACCATCTTCCAGTAATTATAATCTCTTGTGGATTTTTTCACTTCTTGATAAAAAAGTTTCAGAATAGATCCTGAAACAAGTTCAGGATGACCTTGGCGTTCCCACAATTTAGCAAAAACAATCTCCCGATCAGCGGCTTTTAATAATGATAAAACTAACCCGTGCAAGCCGTCCTTATAACCTTCCCAAAAGAAGAATCTTTTTAAAAATTCATCTACCGGAAATTTTATGGCGTCGGTCCAGACAACCGGTTTATTTATAAACTCCGCATCGTCAGTTGTGTATTTATTCATTCTATCAATAAACTGTTCAACAGAGGCATAGTTGTAGTGCAAAAGATCATTTGTTAAAATTTTAATCTCCCCGTCAACAACCATGTCTTCATGAAGACTTTTACATGGATAATATGCGCCTTTTTTAACTAATTTTACTTGATAATCAGGATACCAACCGGTATGTTCAAACCATTTTCCAAAAATTAGACTTTTGCGGGGGATTTTGTAGGCCTCGGCCGTAAAATCTAAGTTATTAATTTCTTCAATTAATTCCGGTGATAATTCTTCATCACAATCAATCTGCAAAATCCATTCATTAGTACATTTATCCAGCGCCAGTTGTTTGTGTTTGTGAAACATGGGGTCGTGGTCGACTAAAAATATTTTGTCAGTATATTTTTTTGCAATTTTTACGGTATTGTCGGTTGATTTTTCATCCACAATAATAATTTCATCCGCGATGTCTTTAACCGACTTTAGGCATCGCTCAATATTTTTTTCTTCGTTGAAACTGGTAATAGCGACAGAAATCTTCATTTTTTAAAAGCGGCTAGTATTACCCGACTGTTGTCCATAAGTTTTTCTTTTGCCAACAACCAAACCGACACAAAATAAATTATAGCACCTATGAATAAGCTTAAGAAAAGATTCCCGACTAAAAACATCGCAATCCCCATTAGAACCGTGGCCATTAACGGTTGAATAAAACTTCCTACAAAATTAAATTTGACTACTCTGTTTACCAGATAGGCAGTTAGAAAGACTGTCAGACTGACAAAAAACGGAGCGGCCGCAACACCGGTAAAGCCATACAGATTAACCAGTACGATAGTCAGCGGCCAGATCAATAAGATCCAAAAGATCATCAGCGCCGAAGTCGTTTTAACATGGCCGGTGGCGTCGAGGGTATTAACCAGAATACCAGAAAGTGAGGAAAGGGCGGCTTCGGCACAAAGAAAGTAAAGTGCCGGCAAACCCGGTCCCCAAACCTGATATTTTGGTAGCATCGCCAACACTTTCGTGGCTGACAGAGCCATCGCAACGACAATCGGGAACATAATCAAACTTACCACAAAAAGCGATCGCTCGATCCCGGCCCGTAATTTTTCTCTGTCTTCCTGAACCCGGGCATAAGTAGGGAAAGTTACTTTTGTAACGCTATTTACAATAAAATTATACGGACTATATACCCAGCGTTTCCACCAACCGACCTGTCCTAAACCATATTGGCCAACTCTAGGAAGCCCTGATAAAACAATTATTAGAAGGTTATCCTTAATTAACGATAAGAATGTCTTTGACTGATAAAGAATGCCATAGGCAAACAGAGGTTTTAAACTCTTTTTTGAGATTCCAACACCAATTCGCCATGGCGATAAATAATAATAGATCGGTAATCCAACAATCGCCGAGACTATAAATGCCCATGAATAAGATGCAACCTGGAAACCCTTATACGCTAAAAAAACAATCACAACGCTATATACTATCTGTTCTATAATTGATGGGATAACTTGGCGTTCAAAAGCAATGCGCCGCTCCATAAGTATTGACGGTATCGATTTTAATGAGGAAATAAACAGAACCACCAATAAAACATGGTAAAGATTAATGCCATCGACAGTCAACCTAGCAAAATGGCTAAGGGGACCGGTCAATAAGAAGCCGAGAGAAATAATTACTAAAACAAGAAGTGTTTGAACCGTAAATACAGTCTTCAGATCTTCTGCTGACGGTTCCTCTTTTTTTTGAATGAGAGCTGACCCCAATCCTAATTCCACAAAAAAATTAAAAAATGGCGTTATCGCGGAAACCGCGATGAATGTGCCCAAAGCTACAGGACTAAGATATAATCCTAATGGTATTAGGGTTAATAGAGCGATAACCTGAGAAATCATTTGCCTCCCGGTCAATGAAACAATGCTTCTGATAGTTTTATTTTTTATTTCGTTTGTATCCATATACTAATAGCCCCAAAATAAATGCCAGCGATACTAAATTCCCAATAGTCTGTACTGGTGTGTTAAACATTTTAGATTTTGATCTGACATCTTTAATCGGATAAGTATTTGACAATATTTGCTCTTTGGTAATATTAACTCCCAACGCCCCATTGGTATTAATTTTGGTTGGAATCCATGCTGGCAAATATTCAAATGACGTCCCACTTACCCGCCATTTAATTTCTTCGTCAGAAGTTAAATCCGCATCGGTAACATTAGTGAAAGTTTGGGGAACAAATAATTTAGCGTTAAAAAATAATAATAATGGAATTAAAATAAGGGCAATAGGTTTTTTGACAACTACAGAACCTGCAAGTAAAGAACTAAAGAGAGCGGCAAATTCTAAAAAGCGCCAGGGAAATTGGAGATACCATAGTTGAGGAATTCTATCCCAAATAAAACTTGAATATTCTGTTGTCATAAAAACAGATAATACAAAAAGTAAAAACGAAGTAGCCAAAAGATTCCGGACTCGGCCGGAATGACGGAAAATTAATACTAATGCAAATAATGACGTAAGTATGTGTAATTTTCCTAGTTTAAAGGACATGCCGTCAATACAGCCGGCAACGGAGCCGCCATAGCCCCAGGCCGAATCCCACAGTTGCGGCAAACAGACAAAATGGATTTTGTATGAAGCTAAATTTTTAATTAATAGGTCATCAACTAAAGTAAACTGCTTTTCCCAAAGCGCCGGCAGCCAGAAAAAAGTCGTTAATCCAAAAGCAACAATCATCGAAATAATTATATTTTTAATATTTCTTGACCATAATATATAAAACCCAACAAATGGTAAAAATATTAAATTATGAGTAATCATTAATAAACCTAAAAATATGCCCGAAATGACGGGTTTATTTGCAAACAGAAGTATTAGTGGCAACCACACGAAAGAAAAAAGTTCCGCCAGGGCTCCCCGGACATAGGCATCAATGGCATGATATGGCGCATATAGATAAAACAAACTCGCTACGATGGCCCCGGCTCTGCCAAAATATTTTCTTGCCAAAAAATACATGGCAATAGCTGAACCGACTAATGCCGTAAACCAAACTAATTTTATTGAATTTATATAACCAAAACCCAAAAGGTGGAAAATTTCTCCCAGATAATAAACAAACGGCGGATAAAAATTAAAAAGCGGGTAGCCCAGACCAAAGCCAAGATCAGGTACCCAGCGCACGGGGAATTGTCTCGCCGTAAGAGCTTTAGCAAACTCATATAGGCGGGCTACCTGCTGTTCGTCATGAAATGTAAAAAACCCAAAAACCAAAAGCGGCCGCCATGAAAAAAAGGAAAGGATAACAACCACCGCCAGCGGCAACAACCTCTTAACCATGTAACTTCAATTATAGCAGTTATTCCACCAAAATTTTTCCAAAAATGATAAAATCATAGTGTGACATTACAAGATCAATATTTAGCAGTTGCAAAATTTCCAAATGGACCACAAGTTGCGAGACGAATGGTACAAATCTGGGTAAGCGCGCTAGACCCAGAAAACGATAATATCGCCGATGGCATTAGGCGAACTGAAGAAACCATTGTTGGAAGTGAAGAACAATTACTAAACAGAACTCGTGAGGAAATTTTAGATAAAGGATCGGTGTTGCCGTTGTTCTTTAAATCGATGTGTAAATCAAGCGACGAAGAATGGCAAAATCTTGTTGATGAGATAAAACCTCCACTATTACGAAATTCCGAAGCAAGAGTTTTGTTTGGCAATGTCAATGGGTTAATTAGAAATAAAAAATTTAGAGAGTGGGCTTTAGGTTTAATAGAAAATCCTATTGATCCAGAAACCTTAGTTGGCAAAACTAAAGAAATTGGTTAATTTTTCTAAAAAACGGGGTGTTACTACCAAAAAGGCAAAATCAAGTTAGCTTCGAGTTCGCGAGGCTGTGTAACGATACAGACGATGTTCGATAGCGAACAAAATCGTCATCATGAGACAAAATCCTTTCTCGGTTCTCTATATCAGCTAATAACTTTGAGTCGGAATCAGACAAAAATAAATCCATTCTAGCTGTGATATCAACATTTCTCGCTTTATTCCATTTTAAATTTTTTCTTTTTATTTCAGCAATTGTTGCTGGGTCTTGTGCGTCTAACCACTCTCTTGCAAATTGTTTCCCTGTGCCCTGTTCTAATACTCCTTTTCTAATCCATTCCTCAATTTTTTCTTGGCTAAGCCCAACAGACCCTACGAGAAAATCCGCACCATTTCCAGATTGCCAGTCGCTAACCGAGAAAAAGGAAAGCGAATCTCTGTCTTCTTCTGACAAACTTTCCCACAATTCCTCAACAGGACTGCTCTTTTTTTCCTTTGGCATAGTGCCATTATACAATAAAATTGTTAGAGATTATAATCAAGATGATGAAATCACTATTTTTTGGATTGGTAATCCTAATTACTGCAATTTTTTTGCGGGTTTATCCGGGGCTTGACCAAATTCTTTTTACCTATGACCAAGCACGAGATTTGTTTATGGGCGAGGCCATAAGAAGCGGCGATTTTAAACTTGTTGGCCCACCAACGGATATTCCCGGTCTCTTCCATGGCCCGCTCTATTATTACTTTTTAGCCCCATTTAACAGTCCGGAAACTGCTATTCTGGCAGTTATTCTTCTTAACCTTTTGGCCGCAATTCCTCTTGGGATCCTTGTCCAAAGCACGTTTAAGAAGAAATGGCTTAGTCTGGCTGCCGTATTATTATTTTTGGCTTCCTTTGAGATGGTTTCTTATGCCCGCTGGCTGTCCAACCCGGCCCTGGTTATTCCGGCTATCTCCCTTTGGCTTTTAGGTCTTAAGCTTAAAAAATTACCCCTCGTTGCCATAGGATTGGGACTTTGTATCCAGTTTCAGTTTTTTATGCTCTATCTTTTACCACTGACCATTCTTTACTTTTTTAAATTACCCAAAAAACATTTGTTTAAATCACTCTTTATATTCTCCGTACTTATGTCAAGTTTTCTTGTAGCAGAGATAAAATTCAAATTTCAAGGTATTTTGGGACTCACAACTTTTTTTTCCAGACAAAATGGTGGTGGTTTAGATTTAATTTCCCGGTTAAGCCATTATTTTGAAAGCTTGCGGGGACTATTTATTAACAACTTGTTTCCCCCATATCCATTAATAGCTTTGGGATTGGTAGCAATAATAATACTACTAAATATTTATGGGTCGAAAAAATTCCGGGAACCGGTGCTCTTTGCTTTTTTTATTTTAGCCGGTCACTTTTTAGTTTTCTTTTTATCTAATACCATGCACATTTTTATCGG
>CAYHSW010000048.1:0-5778 GCA_964359405.1 uncultured Gammaproteobacteria bacterium
GGATGTGGCCATTGAGACGGCCAAAGTGGTCTTGATGAAATCCGACCCCATGGATATTTTACGGGCAATTAAACTTAGTAAAGCCACGGTGCGGAAAATGAAAGAAAATTTGGCATGGGCCAGTGTTTACAATTTACTGGCCATCCCCGTTGCCGCCGGGCTTTTATACCCGAAATTCGGAATCACCCTACGTCCTGAATTTTCCGCCCTGCTAATGTCTTTATCTTCAATAATTGTCGCCACCAATGCAGTCCTTTTGAAAAGAACAGAGAAAGATTTAATTTCTACTTGATGGTGAAAATATAGAATTTTGATAGTTGTGGGTGAATAAGAGATATTCTACAATGTGTAGTAGGTATGGTTACAAAAAATATAAGCCCTCTTGAACAAAAAGTAATGGATTTGGTTTGGAAAGAAAGTTCTTGCACCGTTAGAGAAGTTCACCAAAAACTGAAAAGTGATAAGCTGGCCTACACCACCGTCGCTACAATTGTTCAGCGCCTATATAAAAAGGGGTTGGTCGAAAAAAAAGAACAGGGCAAGGCTTTTATCTTTTCTCCAAAATTGTCAAAGGAGTCTTACAGCAAAAAACTGGCAAAGAGGTTCATGCATGGGTTTTTTGACTCATTTGGAAATACGGCCATTACTGCCTTTGCCGAGAGCGTAGACCAACTTCCAAAAGAGAGACGAAACTACCTCCTTAAACTTTTAAAAAAATGAATAAGTACTTGTTAACTTTTAGTGGTTTATTTTTGTCCCTGAGCGCTCTCGTTTTCCCGGCTTTCAGAAAATATCTTGCGTTGGGAATTAACCATTCAATATATTACTGTCAAACTTTATTTGGATTTGCCTCTCCTCACGTTTCTAAGGAATTTAACCTAATTATTGTTTCAGGCGGGTTACTTCTTCTGGCAATTGTCTTTTTAAGAATAATTCGCACATTTTTTCATTTAAAAGCACTTCAGAAAGAACTAACAGATGAAATATACCCTCCAAATAAACTGGAAAATTTAATTTCAGAACTTAATCTGGCAAATAAAGTAAAACTCATAAATTCTAAAAAACCTTTTGCTTTTTGTTTCGGCTTGTACCGTCAGAAAATATATATTTCATCAACCCTTTTGGAAGCCATGTCCCACACAGAAATAAAGGCCATTCTTTTACATGAACGATGGCATCTTAAGAGTCGAGACTCTTTAACATTGTTTATTGGTCGGATAACAGAAAATCTTTTTCCCTTTTTCCCGATAGTTTCTGATCTTGTCAGGAATTTCCGTATTAAACGGGAAATCAACGCAGACAGTGCCGCAGCAATATCTTTAGGGAGCGGTGACGCAGTAATCAGTGCTTTAAGAAAACTCTTGATTTTTGAGACACGCTTGGCAACAATTTACCCGAACTTTGCCGATGCCGACACGCTTGAAAGTAGATTTTTAGCCTTGGCGAATAGAAACAACCCCGAAAGACTTAATCTGGCTGGCATTTTTTTTAGTCTCTTTTTTCTCCTGGTATTTCTTTCTATTATTGTTACCCCAATTTCTGCCTCTGAAATTCATCGGGGTCAAACAGACATTATGCTCGTATGTTTGAACTCAAAAATTGGCTATTGACAAGTAATTAATTAATCTACTACACTGTGTAGTAGATGAAACCAAATCAACCGTCATTTTTGATTCTTGCCGTGATTGTTGCGTTCGTTATTGGCGGTGCAATTGGAGGAATGTATACAAAGATTCAGTATTTAGAGAAAGGTGTTGCCGCCGGAACCATAGCCCCTGTAGCCATTGCGGGTAATAATCAACCAGCAGCCGCTCTTCAAGCTCCCCAGGCTCCTACTAAGGTTAATGTCAAAGTAACGGAGAACGACCCATTTTTAGGAAATGCTAATGCTAAATTAACCGTGGTAGAGTTCGGCGATTACCAATGTCCGTTCTGCGGACGCTTTTTTAAAGAAGTTGTACCGCAAATAATCAAAGACTACGTCGATACCGGCAAAGTAAAATTTGTCTACAAGAATTTGGCTTTTCTTGGTAAGGAGTCTATTGATGCGGCCAATGCTGCTCTTTGCGCCAAAGAACAAAGCAAATTTTGGGAATATCATGATAAAATTTATTCCAGTCAAAGCGGTGAAAATCAAGGCACTTTCGCGATTGATAACCTGAAAAAATTTGCTACAGACTTGGGTCTGAATAGCTCCCAGTTTAACCAATGTCTGGACTCTCAAAAATACAATGCTCAAGTAACTGCTGATATAGCCGAAGCAAACCAAAATGGTTTTCAAAGCACACCAAGTACTGCGGTAGGCGACACTCCCGTTATTGGCGCCCAGCCGTACAGCGCCCTTAAAACAATTATTGATCAGAAACTTGCTACGCTCTAATCATAACCAGGTATGAAGAAAATTGTTCTTCCAACACTTATAATTGCCTCCGTTTATTTTTTGTCGACTACCTATTTGATGAATTCTCGTTTGGCAATTGGCACTCTGACGGGAAACTACCCTTTGACTTACAAATTTAACTTGATGACTGCTTTAATTTTGGGAATGTGGGCAGCCATGGGGGCCTTTGGTCTGACAATTCTTTTGACTACGGCAATTCTTGTCGGAGCAAATTTGTCGATTCTCGTTCAAAGATTGGCAACAATGTCAAAACTGGGGAATGTTCACTTGGTTGCAGGAGGAAGTTCTCTTTTTAGTTTAGCCACAAGTGGTTGTGCAGCCTGTGGTTTACCCGTTCTCTCGCTTTTAGGTGTATCAGGGAGTTTAATCTTTTTACCTTTTCATGGACAGGAATTAACATATTTATCTCTAATTTTATCACTTGTATCACTGGTATTATTAATTAAAACAGGATCTGCGAATACATGCGCCTTGCAAAAGCAGACGGTAAAGGATATATTGTAGAACATCTATGGATGATTTTATTTTGCCGGTGATTATTTTAGTTATTGGGATTGCGGCCGCGGTGTTTTTTCTTAGTCCAAAAAAATCTGATATGACCCTGGTCATTAGTCCCAATCCCCCTATAGTTGGTCTTGTTGATTTTATTATAACAACTAAAGATAACGCTACAGTTTCTTATACTATTAATATGACTAACATGAATATGGGGCAACAGCAAGGCCAGGCGGTGAGTCAGGGAAATGGCGTTTATAAAGGCAGCGGGCGGTTTTCCATGCGTGGTCCCTGGCGAATTGCGGTGACAGCCAAACTTCCTGATGGCCAAACCATTACTCAAAATTTTGATTATAATGTAAAGTAGGAAATTAACATGACCACAATTGCTAATTTGACTTGTCCAAAATGCAATTTTACGCAAAAAGTAGAGATGCCGGTTAATGCCTGCCAACACTTTTATAAATGTATTAATTGTGGGGAAATTATTAAACCAAAAGACGGTGATTGTTGTGTTTTTTGTTCATACGCGGATGTTAAATGTCCGCCAAAACAATTGGAAGCAGAAGTTGGTTAAAATTCAATAACAGATTTTATCCTGTTTATTTTATCGGTTGATGCTTCCTGAAATGCCCTGGCCGTATCGGTGAAAGGATAACGGTGAGTTATAAAGTCCACCGTATCGATCGCCTTTGACTTTAAAAGTAATAAAGATTGCGGGAAGGTCTGGATGCAGGTCCATGAACCATGGATACGAAGCTCTTTCTTGACAATTTGCATCATGTTAATAGAGACGTTGTGTTCAAAAACGCCAAGAATGGTGACATTTCCCGCTGCCCGGGTTAGCTCCAGGGCCAATTCGCCAGAGGTGTCACTTCCGACGGCTTCAAAAACAATGTCTGCTCCGTCAGCAGCGATACTTTGCCTGAATTCCTCAAGAAAGTTTGGTTTGGTGATATTAATGGCCTTAAAAACATAAGCATGCTGTTGGGCAAATTGTAATCTGTCATCGTGCATATCAAAGCCAAAGACCACCGTTCCGGCGTGTTTGGCCACCTGATCAACCATTAAACCGATTGGCCCCTGGCCTACAACGGCAACAGTATCCCCCACCTTAACGTGCTCATGTCTCACGGCGTAAACCGCAATCGAGAGAGGTTCGGTTAAAACCCCTTCGTCGTATGAAAGTTCCGTAGGGAGAGTATAAACCAGATCAGCCGGGGCCGAGAGGTATTCGGCTAAAGCTCCAGGGCGATGTAAACCGATGACTGTCGGGTTTTTACACAAATTTCTTTTCCCCTGCTGGCAGTAAAGGCATTTGCCGCAACCAATCACATGTTCAGCCACGGCCCGATCACCAATTTTGACGTTAGTAACATTGCGGCCAATTTTGGCAACATCACCGACAAATTCGTGTCCCATAATAAGTGGTATTGGAACTTTCATTCCACCATTGTAGATATGCAGATCCGTGCCGCAAATTCCGACTTTTTTTATCTTAAGGAGGACATCATTTTCGCCAATTTCCGGCTCCGGTAATTCTACCCGCCTCAAATCCTTGTTCCCAAAAAACTGAAACGCTTTCACAAAATCAGTCTATCATTTGCGTTATCCCCTGACAAGAAGAAGATAATGGTTATTGACGACATTAGATGTGGGAGTCACGGACATTTATGTTCGCTTACGAGAATTAGATTTTACGCATAACGGGCCCAAGAGATAAGTTGCCTTTGATTTGGTGGAACCCTTGTTTATTTCTTAATAAGATAGATTCTATCGTCCCGATGGACATCGGGACTCCAGAATGACAAACGAGAAATTGAATGGCCCCCCTTCACAATTTCTTAATATTTGATATGCTATTCTTCCACAATGAATAAAACTGTTGTCGATATTAAAGGCATGCATTGCAGGAGTTGCGAGCTTTTGGTTGAGGATAAATTAAATGATATCTCCAACATAAAATCAGTGAGCGTTGATAATGCAAAAGGCACTGCAGAAATTGAATATGAGGGGGAATTGGACCAAAAAACCATTGAAAATGCCGTTGTTTGCGCCGGTTATTCGATAGGCCGCGATGAAAAACCTTACCTTTCAAAGAACTCCCGTGACTGGCGCGACCTGGGAATTGCTGCCTTTATTATTCTTGACCTATACATGGTCGCCCGCGGGTTAGGTTTATTTAATCTTAGCTTGACTAATACCCATGACTATAATAGTTTGCCTGTCGTTTTCTTAATTGGAATAACAGCCGGAGTTTCAACGTGTATGGCGTTAGTTGGCGGACTGGTGTTAGGAGCTTCTGCCCGGTTTGCGGAAAAACATCCAACAGCAACTCCGGCCGAAAAATTTAAACCGCATTTATTTTTTAACCTGGGAAGAATTGTGTCATATACCATACTCGGCGGAGTTATAGGTTTTGCCGGGTCATTTTTTCAATTATCCAACTCGTTTTTAGGTGTTCTAATTATAGCTGTTGGCATCGTCATGCTTTTATTGGGCGCACAACTCGTCGAAGTTTTTCCATTCTTAAAAGGAGTAACCTTTACCTTACCTAAAGGAATTTCCCGATTTTTGGGGATTAAAGAGCAGAGTAACAAAGAATATAGCCATGCTAATGCCGCGTTAATGGGGGCAGGGACCTTTTTTCTTCCCTGCGGGTTTACTCAAGCCATGCAACTTTTCGCCATGAGTTCCGGCAGTCCTGTTACCGGGGCCTTAACTCTTGGAACATTTGCTCTTGGAACGGCGCCCGGACTTTTAGGAGTTGGTGGTCTGACATCAGTTATTAAAGGGACGGCCGCTAGAATATTTTTCAAAACTGCCGGCTTAGTTGTTATCTTGTTAGCCGTATTTAATATCAGCAATGGCTATAATTTGTC
>CAYHSW010000049.1:0-2219 GCA_964359405.1 uncultured Gammaproteobacteria bacterium
TTGTCGCTCGCCTTTAAATTATTAGCATAATACTCCCCCACCTTATATCTTTGGCGCACCGCAACAATCCCGGTTTGATGATCGCTGTGCGGATGGGTCAGAAAAACCATTTCTATCTTCCGGTCCCAAAAAGGCATGTGCCGACCTAGGCAACTCAAAACTTTATTGTCCGGACCGCCGTCGACCAAAATATCGAGGCCTTTAGGCGTCTTTAAATAAATGGCGTCCCCTTGCCCGACATCACAAAAAACCACTTGCAGTTTGCCATTGGGCAGTTTTTTTAATTCGCCGGTAATGACAACAGAGAAAATAATTATAAAAATAATAATTCCTAGAGATATTGATCTCCTGTTGACTCTCGGTCCGTATTCGGAAATTAAGTTTTTAAGCTCGTTTTTGATCATAATTTTTGATATATAGATAAACACTAATTAATAAAAAATAAATGCCTATTGTGGTCGTCGGATCAATCCCTTTTGCCTCCAGCACCATGAGGTTTTGACTGCCAAAAAAGGTCACAATCGTCACAAACCAAGTTAGCAAGATTTGCGCGGGAATAATTGCCGCCCCCGCAAGCGGGGTCGAGCCAAGTAGTCCTGCTATTAGCCCAAAAGACATGATCCAGGGAATGGTCCAGAGGGTGAGTATATTCGCAACTAAAGACAGCAAACTGTATCGGCCAAAAACGGTAATGATTATTGGCAGAGTCGCAATTTGAGCGGCGGACGTCTCCCACAAAATCCCTTTTGATCCGACAGCAATAATCCCGGACATGGCGGCCACTGAAAGTTGGAAGCCTAAATTGGTAATAATTGCCGGGTCATAGAGAATCATAAGATAACAAGCCAGAACAAGACCGCGCCACTTACCCGTTTCCCGGCCAAAAAACCCGGCCAGGTAAGTGAAAGAAACCATGATCCCCGCTCGGATTACTGCTGCCTCAAACCCCGCCATTACTGCATATAACCAGATCACCGGAATGGCTATCAAGCTCCCCCACCTCCGGCCGGCGAGAAGAATTGCCAGACCCATTATAATAGTTGACAGAAATGTCAAATTCGTGCCTGATGCGGCCACAACATGAGTTAAACCGGCGTTTCGAAGGTCTTCTTTTAGCTTCGGTTCGAGGGCGGATTTTTCCCCAAGAAGAATCCCGGCCATAAGTCCCGCCTGCGGTTCGGGAAGCATGGTTTGAAAGTTATTTATCAGATATTTCTTAAACTTAAAAACGACTTGCAAAACAAAATTTCCTTTCGCCTTTTCGATAATTTTGACTTGCGGGAACAATATTTTCGCTTTTGTATCCGAAACCCCGGTTACGGTAATTCTGTCCCCATATTCTACGACCGGAAACGGCCGGGTAATGACTAAATAATTTTGAAATAAAAATTGCTGCGACTTTCCCGTTATCTTAGGCAAAGTTTCCACCATCCCCGTAAGCGTCACGTCTCCGGCGACAACTGATACAGTTTGATTAGTGTTCAAGAGGAACAAGCCTGTTCTGACAAGAAGAATCAACCCTAGCACTAGATAAATTGTTTTGCTAAAAGCCATTATTAATAGACCGATAGTTTATCTTTAATTTTATCAAACGTTACCTTGCCTAAAATCTTTTTGGAAACTAAATCTGAGGTATTTAGATAGGGACGACCATCAATGATTTTCTGCGCGGTTATTGCCCCCACTCCAACCAAAGTATCGAGCTCTGAAAGACTCGCGGAGTTAATATTAATAGTATTATTTTTCACCGAAGTTTTTTCATTTAAGAATGGAAAGTATATCTTGCTACCGTCTGTTATCTTTTGAGCGAGATTGATAGTTTTAGATATAGCTTCCCGATCGGCGTTAGCTGACAAACCCCCTGCGGGAATCAAGGCATCAGCGATGCGTGAATTATTTGGTAATTCGTACACCCCGGGCTTCTCCACCGCGCCGGCCACATCAACAACCAAAAGTCCGCCGGATTTAGAAGCAACTTTCTCAACAACGAAATCTTGTTGTTGAGTTTCCGGATTTTTATTTTTACTGATGAAAATCCCGGTGATAACCAAAATCACCCCTCCCAGCCCTATTACAATTGGCAGATATTTCATACCACAAAATTAATAACTTTCCCCGGCACAAAGACGACTTTTTTGATTTGTTTATTTGTCAGCCAAGAAGAAATTTTTTCGCGGGCTAATTTTTCCACTGTTTGTTGATCGCCGGCCGGGACAGTT
>CAYHSW010000049.1:2319-5577 GCA_964359405.1 uncultured Gammaproteobacteria bacterium
CAGGTGCGGTGCAAAGGGGGCTAAAATTATCAAAAATTTCTTTATTTGATCAGCGGATAAAGATAAATTTTCTGCCGTTATTAAATTAATAAACTCCATCATTTTGGCAATTGTCGTGTTGTAATGCCGGGATTCAAAATCTACCCCGGCTTTTCGAATCAACCTGTTAAGGGTTGATTCGACCTCGACCTCGCCCGAAGGGCGGGGCGGGTTTTTCATTTGTTCAGAAATTATTCTGTAAACCCGTTCGACCCAGCGGCGCATCCCGTCCATTCCCCGATCCGTAAAATCTCCCCCCTGGCCAGCCGGCCCCATAAACATCAGATACAAACGCAACGCATCAGCCCCGTATTTATCAATATATTCGTCAGGGTTTATGACATTCCCCTTGCTCTTACTTATTTTTGCCCCATTTTTAATCAGCATCCCGTGGGCAAAAAAATTCTTGCAGGGTTCAGAAAAAGGTATAAACCCAAGGTCATGCAAAACCATGGCTACAAATCTAAAGTACATTAAGTGCAAAACAGCATGTTCCGGTCCCCCGGTGTACATATCAACCGGCAGCCATTTTTTGGTTAACTCTTTATCAAAAGGTTGGTCGTTAATACCCACTGACGGATAGCGCAGTTCGTACCAAGAGCTGTCCAAAAAAGTATCACAGACATCCGTTTCCCTTTTTGCCTCACCCCCGCATTTGGGGCAAGTAGTTTTATAAAACTCTGCGTGTTTATCTAACGGTCCTTTTCCGTTTCCTTCAGGCACATAATCAGTAATATCCGGCAACAAAACCGGCAAATCTTTTTCCGGTACAGCAGACCACCCGCATTTTGGACAATTAATCATCGGTATCGGCGCGCCCCAATACCTCTGTCTCGAAATCAACCAGTCACGAAGATGATAAATTGTCATTTTTTTACCAATTTTAATATCCGGAACTAATTCAAAATCGGTTTCAATTGGCAAATTATTTTTAAGAGCAAATGTTTTGTCTCGCTCATCATAAGCCGGAACCCCCATAATAGCGCCAGTACCGACTGAATCCAAAACATATTCGTCCACAAAAACAGGAATTTCTTTATTGGTCGCCGGGTTAATTACCGTTTTAATTTTTCCAGCTAATTTATGATTTGGGGTTAAAACTACAAAATTTGCGCCTAAAATTGTGTCAATGCGCGTTGTAAAAATTTCTACTTCGCCAAAATTGACTAATACCCCCTCTTTTTTTCCAATCCAATTCTTTTGAGCAATCTTGACTTTATTATCCCAATTTATATTGTTGTGACCCGCCAATAATTTTTCCGCATAGTTGGTTATCCGGATAAACCAGGCTTCCATTTCTTTTTTTTCCACAACTGTCGAGCATCGTTCACATTTTTCATCGATAACTTGTTCATCAGAAAGAACTGTTTTACACTTCGGACAAAAATTAACATTTGATTTGCCACGATAGGCTAACCCTGCATTAAACATTTGGACAAAAAGCCATTGGGTCCATTTGTAATAATTGGGATTGTAAGTTTCCACCGTTTTTGACCAGTCGTACATGCAACCAATTTTATGCAGCTGACGGTAAAAATTTATTTCGGTGGCCGCGGCGTGATCTTTAGGATGTTTGCCTGTTTTTAGGGCGTAATTCTCACTGTGAATGCCAAAACCATCAAGACCGATGGGTTCAAAAACATCATAACCTTGCAGTCGTTTAAACCGGCCGTAGATATCAGCAACCGTAAAGGCATACATGTTCCCCACATGCAAACCTTCCGCCGAGGGATAGGGATACATCATCAAGTTGTAAAATGGTTTTTTGGCATTTTTCAAATCCGTTTTATTCAACCCCTTTTCCTCCCACACCTTTTGCCACTTAGATTCAATTTGAGAATGGTTGTAGGGCTTATAGGTCATATTGGTCATATAGGTCGTATATTAACTGTTTTTGTTTCGATATTCCAGACGCTTTTTAAAAAGATTCTCTTTAAAACCACCTTCTTTAATAAATTTTTCTTCTACTGCAGCAAGAAACCGGTCTAAAAGATAACCTTCTTTGGAGCAAAGCGTTACTAATAAATTGCAAAAACTTTGGGGATCGTTAATATAAGTCGTATAGGTCGTATAAGACTTATACGGCGTATCTTGCAAATCTTTTGTAGTGCGGATCTCCATTACTCGAGGATCGTCTTTCCCCCACAGTGGCAAGCTATGTTGACGAAGATAATCTTTATAATCTTCAAGAAGTTCGCTAAAACTGTTACGGGCGACTCCGGTTAATTTTAAGTTAGTTTCCACACTTTTGCCAATATTCCCTTCAACAATGTTTTGCTTGCCGGATCGTGCTGCCTGCACCATTTGATCATGAGTTCGTGATCTTTTATCAATAAACCGATCACAAAAAACCGCCGTTAAATCGTAAATTGTGGTTGCCAACCAATAAACCACTAATTTTTCATAACCCGCCATATTATTGATTTTAGAAGAAATAAAGTGAATAATAAAGTGATGAGAAAAGTTTTAGCTTTTTTATTATTCTTAATAATTGTTCCAAAAGCATTGGCTGCACCTGCGGTGGAAATTGCCACCATTCAGGTACTAAATGATCCGGCGGCGGTTGACGGGGATATTATTTCCAACACTGACAAAGGACTGGTCCGGTCGGCAACGACGGCGGATATTCACCTTTTCGGAATTATAGTTGACAAACCGCTCGTGGTTTTTAAAGAACCCGGGGCTACCGGTTCCGCGGTTGTCAGAAACGGAATCGCCGAAGTTAACGTCACCGAAGATGAGGGGCCGGTAAAAAAAGGTGATTATGTAACTTCTTCGGAAAAAGCCGGCAAGGGCAAAAAGGCCATAAGATCGGGTTACGTCATCGGCCAGGCCGTCGCTGACGCCGCCGGCGGGCGGGTTTTGACAGCTCTGCGAATCGAATATGCCGAAGTGACCACCCCCCGGTCGGCCAACCGGTTAATGGAGATGTTAGGATCGACTTTTTTCAAAAACGTCCAAGATCCGAGTAAGTTTGCCGAAATTGTCCGGTATATTTTGGCGGCGGTTGTGGTCCTTTTAAGTTTTCTTTTTGGATTTTTTACTTTTTCAAGATCTATTCCCAAATCCATCGAGGCCATTGGCCGCAACCCCTTATCCCGCAGCGCTATTTTAATCTCCATCGGCATCAACGTCTTTTTGATGATTGTCAGCTGTCTTCTCGGCCTCGCCGCCGCCCTTGCAATTATCAAATTATAAATGGTATCCTGATTCTATGGA
>CAYHSW010000050.1:0-5277 GCA_964359405.1 uncultured Gammaproteobacteria bacterium
TGGTGTCGAAAGTCAGCCAGGGGGCAGTCGCCTACGTTCCGGTTATTGCCCAAAGTTTATTTCAGGCAATTGATATTTTAAAACGCAATTTTATTCCTGTTGTGGGCGTGGAAGTTGGCGCCGGAGAGATTTATTTTAAACAAAATTTAACCGGCCCTGTCGCCTTTTTGTTTGGCGGCGAGGCCAAAGGCCTGTCCGACCCGCTTATGTCCAAATGCGATTTATTTATTAACATCCCAATTAATAAAAACTTAGCCAGTCTAAATGTTTCCGTGGCAACGGCTATAATATTGTTTGAGAAACTCAGGCAAGAATCTTAGCAATTTGTTTGTCGGTCCTGGAGCGGAGGTAGTAGAGTTTGGATCGCATTATTCTTGGAGCGGTTTTTTTGACTTCGATTTTCTCTATCCACGGGGAATCAAAGGCCCAAATGCGTTCCACCCCAATCCCCTCGGACATCTTACGAACCGTAAAGGATTTGGCGGTTTTGTTGACACCAAGAACGACTCCCGTAAAAATCTGAATTCTGGTTTTATCCCCATCAGTTATTTTTTGGTGGACACTAATTGTGTCTCCGACTTTAAAATTGTAATCCATAACGTAATTTTACTCGATTTTACGGACTTTATCAATGACTAATGAGAGTTTTTCATCCCTCATGTCAATTTTTCCGGTTACGACCATAACACAATTGGGCTTCCAAAACTCATTCCCTCCCATTTGGGCATAAAGCCTTGGAAAAATAACCCCATCAATTTTTGACCCTGTTTTTCCCTGAATTGTTAGAAAACACATTTCTTCATTATTTTTTTTGGTCATGACTTTCCGGATGGCGGTCACGATACCTCCAACCGTTACCGTTTTACCTGAATACAATTCCGGAGTTAGTTCGTTAATTTGCGTGTCGACTATATTGTCAAGTTTGTCGAGAGCTGTTTGCAAAGGGTGTTCCGTCAAATAAAATCCCAAAAATTCAAATTCAAAATTTAATAACTCCTCCCGCGGCAATTCTTCAACATCCGGTAAAAAATCTTTTTCATCAACCGGTTCATCATCAAACATCCCTGTTTGACCTGATGATACTTGTTTTGCGGCTTTATGCGAGTCGGAAATTATTTTTTCAAGAGCAATAAGCATAGCTGCCCGTTTGCCAAAATTATCCAGGGCTCCGGCTTTGATCAAACTTTCAAGGGCCTTCTTATTTACTTTCTGCAGATCAACTCGTTTTGCAAAGTCAGTCAGTGATTTAAATGGTGAGGTTCTAAAAGTTAATATCGAAGATATCGCCGCGGCACCAATATTTTTAATTGCCGACAGCCCGAACCTTATGGATCCGTTTTCGATGGTAAAACCAATATCCGAATAATTGATATCCGGTCTCAAAACGGGAATTTTCATCCGTTTGCATTCCTCAATCGCCTCGGCGATTTTGTCGGTGTCCCCGGATTCTGCTGTCAGAAGCGCGGTCATATACTCAACCGGGTAGTGGCATTTCAAATAGGATGTTTGGTAAGCAACAATGCCGTAACTGGCTGCGTGGGCCTTATTAAAGCCATATCCCTGGAACGGAACAAACAATTCCCAAATTTGTTCCGCTTCAGCCGTGGTCATCTGCGAGTGTTTCTTGCAACCATTGACAAAAATTTCATGCTGTTCGGCCATTTCCTTAGGTTTTTTCTTGCCAATCGCCTGCCGGAGAGCGTCAGCGGTGGCCCAAGTGTAGCCGGCGATCTCCAATGCGGTAAATAAAATATCTTCCTGATAAACCATAATTCCGTAGGATTTATCCAAATATTTCTCCATTTTGGGATGTAAAAAGCTCACCGGAGTTTTTTTGTTTTTTCTGGCAATATATTCCGGAATGTTGGCCATCGGACCGGGTCTAAATAATGCCACCATGATCATTAAATCCTCAACCCGGGTAGGTTTTAATTCCTTAATCCATTTTGTCATCCCCGCCCCGCCGAGTTGAAAGGTCCCCATCGTTCCCCCCTCTGACAACATTTTAAAAGTCGCTTTATCATCAAAAGGAATTTTATTTAAATCAATTTTTATAACATCCAAGGCTGCCCCCAAAATGGACAAATTTCTGATCCCTAAAATATCAAATTTTACCAAACCGACATCTTCGCAGGCATGCATCTCATATTGAGTAATAATTTTTACGCCTTTAGGCTCGTATTGGAGCGGAGAATAATCGGTCATCGGTCCGGGAGAAACAACGACGCCGGCGGCGTGAACCGAAGCGTGCCGGGCGTTACCTTCAATCTGGCGAGCCAGATCAATAATTTTTTTGGCGTCTTCTTCTCCGTCATAAACAGATTTCAACTCCGGAGAAATTTCCAGAGCGTGTTTTAGAGTCATGGGAAAACCCTGCGACCCTTCGGGAATTAGCTTGGCCAGCCGGTCAGGGTAAGAATAAGGAAAACCGGTCACCCGACCCACGTCACGGATCGCCGCCCGGGACAGCATCCGCCCGAACGTACAAATTTGGGCGACTTTATCCGAGCCGTACTTTTGAACGATATAAGCAATCAAGTCTTCACGACGGTTGTCAGCAATATCTAGGTCAATATCCGGCGGCGTGGGCCGCTGGGGATTTAAAAACCGTTCGAACGGCAACATATATTTCACCGGGTCAACATTGGTAATGCCCAAAACGTAAGACACGATAGAACCGGCGGCAGAACCCCGGGTATTGGTAATAATGCCTTCTTTGACACAAAATTCGATCATGTCCGCCATCATTAAAAAATACGGCGCATACCCTTTTGTAATTATAACGTCCAGTTCGTAATTTAGTCTTTCAAGGTGGTTTTTGTCTTCTAACTTGCTTACCGCTAACTCCCTAAGAACTTCCGGCGCCGTTTTCCCCTCCGGCAGGTCAAAATTGGGGAAATACCACTTGCCAAGTTCCATGGAAACGTCGCACAAATCACTGACTTTCAAAGTGTTTGTCAGGATTTCAGGATGGTCCGGAAATAATTCCTTCATTTCGTCTGGGGTTCGCAAATGAAAAGTCGGGGCGTCGACATAGCGCATCCGGTCAATATCCGTCATACTTTTTCCGGTAGAAATGCACACCAGTGCGTCCTGGGCAAGAGCGTCCGACTGTTTTAAATAATGAGAGTCGTTGGTGGCAACCACAGGCAATCCCAATTCTTCGGAAAGTTTATAAATTCCCGGCAGCCATTTATCTTCGTTAATTTGCAGTTGTTGCAGTTTATCGTAAATTTTCGGGTTGTCTTTATAATTATCCAGATATTTTTTATATTCATGTCTTTGGACTTCCAAATAATAATTTCCCTCTCCAAAAGTTTCGGCGTACCAGCCGGCAAGTTTTTTCGCGGTCTCATAGTCCCCGGCAATTAAATCCTGACCCAGTTCACCCTTAGGGCACGATGACAAACAAATCAGCCCATCAGAATATTGGCGCAAAGTTTTTAAATCAAAACGGGGCTTGTAATAAAAGCCTTCGAGATGAGCGATCGTCGTCAGTTTCATCAAGTTTTTGTAGCCGTCGTTGTTTTTGGCCAGAAGAATAATGTGATTATTGATTTTGTCTTCTTTCCCCTCTTTTTTCTTGTGATCAAGAGGCACAGTATAGCCTTCCATCCCCAATATTGGCTTTATATCCGCCTTTTTACACTCTTTGTAAAAATCGATACAGCCGTACATTACGCCATGATCAGTGATCGCGACCGCCGGCATTTCTAATTCCTTCACTCGTGCCACTAAATCCTTAATCTTTGTGAGCCCATCAAGAAGTGAATATTCCGTGTGGACATGCAAATGGACATATTTACTCATTGGGGATAATGTAACGAATTTTAGTGAAATTTACAATAAACTAAATGACCTACTGCTGCCATAAGAATCCCATCGGTGCTTGCACCCACACTTGCGTCAACCACTACCGTATCACACAGTAAATGCTTGACAAGTAACCGGCTTGGATTGACAGCTTCTCTCGCTTCAAAATTGTTTGGTAATCCGGCAATCTCAACTTTAATAGCACTTGCAAAAATATCAATTTCTCTCATTTTTTAACACCTCCTCCAATTTATTTTTAATCATACTTTTATCTACATCAGGCATTAGTTTAGCACACTGGCCGATGAGGAAACCGAGAATTTGCAGTTTGCCGGATTTGTAATCGGCAACGGCCTGGAAGTTTTGAGCCAGAACCTGCTTTATTATTTTTGCATCAACCATAATTTTTGATTTTAGCACAAGCGGGCGTTTATTAATAATCGAATTGGCAATTTCTAAAGCCGCAAAGTCTTTATTTGATTTTACTGATTCCTCAAAACCATCAGCAACGTGCCTATCCTCACATAAAATTTCAGATTGATAAAATGAAAGTCCGTATTCTTTTTGAAATCTCTCTGATTTTGCGTCAGGAAGCTCGGGAATTTGTTTTTTAAAAATTGGTAATTGGTAATTAAAAATTCGTATTGGAGGGATATCCGGTTCCGGAAAGTAGCGGTAATCATGGGCTTCCTCTTTTTCCCTTTGTAAAAATGTGGCGTTTTTGCTCTCGCTCCAGCCACGGGTTTCCTGTTTATGTTCTTCGCGTTGCTGTCGTTCAATTTCGTATTCAAGTGCCTTGCGGACAAAACGAAAAGAATTGATATTTTTAAGTTCAACTCTATAATTAGGAAGTTCTAGTCCATCCAACGTCGTCATTCTGGCAAGCGGAGCGCGTCCAGAATCCTTTTCGTTTTTAGAGATTCCGGACTCGGCCGGAATGACAGGGGCGAGAGATATTGACGGTTCTAACCTCATTGACCCCTTCTCCATATCCGCCGAAGAAATTCCCAAATATCTAATTATTTTCTGGAGTTTTTTTAAATAAATATCAACTTCTTCAATTGATCTGAAATCCGGTTCCGTCACGATTTCCACTAATGGAACACCCGATCTATTAAAGTCAATGGTCGTTTCGCCGCCATCGTGTTGTAGTTTACCCGTGTCTTCCTCAAGATGAACTCGGCGGATTCGGATTCCATTAAGCGTACCGTCGTAACAAAACGGCTGGTCGTATTGGGTTATTTGGTACCCCTTAGGCAAATCAGGATAAAAATAGTTTTTCCGATCAAAATGTGAGACTAAATTAATTTTAGACCCGAGAGCTAATCCCAATAATATTGTCCATTCAATGGCTTTTTTATTCGGCACCGGCAGAGCGCCGGGTAAGGCTAAACAAACCGGGCAAGTTTGGGTGTTAGGTTCTTTCCCAAAATGGTCGGCCGGACACCCGCAAAACATTTTGCT
>CAYHSW010000051.1:0-1796 GCA_964359405.1 uncultured Gammaproteobacteria bacterium
GGAACATTGTCGAAAGAGATTATTTAGGCCGGATCCTGCATTCCCAACCACCGGAAATGGTTTAACTACACCATGCTACTCACTATTTCATCCGGGGCGGAGTTTGTGTCGAGGTAGCCCTGGATAGAGAGTATTAGAACTTATTACGCTCAAATGCCAGTTGAATATAAGTCATTACATTAGGTGCAAATTCTAAAGTATCAAGTTCATCAGGGGAAACCCATTTGACTCCAATTGTATCTTCAAGCGCCTGCGGAACGCCTGTTTTCCAATGGCAAAGGAAAATTAAGGCAAGAGCGTGTTTTCCGGAGGAGTGGATAAAAGTGTTATTTGTTAACAGCTCGGCATTGTCCTGAATTTCCACACCGGTTTCTTCCATGACCTCTCTGGCACAAGTAGCCTCAAGGACATTCCAGACATTCCCTTCTGTTTTGTCAACTTTCCCGCCGGGAATTGTCCATTTGCCTGGCTCGTGAGCTTCCTCAAAACTTCTTTGCGAGACTAAAATCTTACCGTCTTTTTCAACGACGGCATTGACGATCACGTGGTGGGATTTATCAATATCCATAAAAAGATTATAGCTGAATTGCTATAATAATCCAATGAAAAAACATTTGGCATTAATAAAAATGATTTTCTTAGACCAGATTGAATATCCGGCCGAGGTTTTTTACCAATTGTCCTTGGCTTTGGTGCCGTTGGCCGTGGCTTCTTATTTATGGCTGGCTGTTTATCAGGGCGGAAAAATCATCGGCAATTTCAATCTTTCTTCAATGATCACTTATTATGTGGTGGTCATGTTTCTTGACCGGCTTTTAGGCCATCCGGCGTTTTGGGTTGCAGATATGGTAGAAAACGGGGAACTGTCCTCGTTTTTACTGAAACCATTTCATTTCCTAAAATATGTTTTTGTCCATTCTTTGACCAGAAGGGTAGTCAATTTAATTATTTCCTTGCCGGTTCTGGCCATTGCCCTTTTTGTTCTTCGTCAGTATTTGGTTTTCCCGACCAGTCCGTTAGTCATAATTTTTTTTGGAATTTCCTGTGTTTTGGCAATTGCAATATATTTTTTGTTGGGAACCCTTTTAGGATTAGTCAGCCTATGGACTTTGGAAATCGGCAGCATCTTTTATTTTTATTACGGGGCTCTCGGCTTTCTTGGCGGATCAATGCTCCCGCTTAGTTTTTTCCCGGCCACGTTTTCGAACATCTTAACTTTCCTGCCATTTAAATACTTGTATTATTTTCCGGCCCAAATTTACTTAGGAAATATTCCTGTGGAACAAATTCTTCCGGGCTTTTTAATTGCGGGGTTTTGGATAGTGATTTTATATTTAACAGTAACAGCTGTCTTTAACGCGGGATTGCGCCGGTACAGCAGTTTTGGGAATTAATATGATTAAAAAATATTTGCATCTCTATAAAATTTTCTTTAAAACTTCACTCATCCGGATGATGGAGAACCGGTTTGATTTTGTCTTCCGGTTTTTCCCGACCACAATGACTTTAATTCTCAATGTCCTGATGGTTAATTTTATCTTTTCAAAAGTTAATGAAATTGCCGGATGGCAAAAGAACGAATTATTTCTTTTGATGGGAACTTATTATATTGTCTGGGGAATTTTCTTCGGATTATTTATCCAGAATTTAAGCCGGATTAATAAATATGTGAGTCGGGGAGAGTTGGACCTGTTTCTTACTAAACCGGTTGACAGTCAGTTTTACACTTCAACCCGGGTAACCATCGATTTTGGCGAAGCGGCCACTTTAGTTACCGGAATTTATCTGGTTTTTCT
>CAYHSW010000051.1:1896-5252 GCA_964359405.1 uncultured Gammaproteobacteria bacterium
CCATCGATTTTGGCGAAGCGGCCACTTTAGTTACCGGAATTTATCTGGTTTTTCTTTCGCTAGGACAATTAAACATCCATCCGGGTTTAATCGAAAGCGTTGTTTATATCTTTTTAATTTTAAACGCCGTCATTCTGGCTTATTCATTATGGTTTATTACCATGACCTTTTCTTTTTGGCTCGGGAGATTGCCGGAACTGCACGAAGCTTTTATTTCCTTATATGTCATCAATAAATACCCGATAGATATCTACCAGGGGATCTTAAAAACAGTTTTTGTTTTCTTTTTACCCCTTGCGGTTATGGTCACTTTCCCCACCCAATTTCTTCTTGGAACTCTCTCAATTACATTTATGCTTTGGTCTCTTGTGGCCGGATTATTGGCTCTTTACCTAAGCCATGCCTTTTGGAATTTCGCCCTAAAAAAATACTCCAGCGCGAGCTCGTAAATAAGTCAAATAGCCGGCAACATTAAAAATTTTGATTCGGTGGGTATAATATAGTAAAATTCCATCATGGTGGAAGGTAGAAACGCTCTGAACCATTATCGTCCCGGAAAAGATCCCTATGTTGCAGCTCATATCCTGGAAAGATTACCCCTTGTCGTTGGGGATAGAGGAATATTTATCGTCGGTATGTTTTCTTATTTCAGATGGGTAGACGATGAGGCTGATGAAAGAGTTGATCTCACGAAAAGTCAAAAGCTTGAATTTATAGACAGAGAGATGAAACTGGCCGACGGTCAACCACCACAAAACCCGTTACGGATGGAGATCGTCTTTGAAAATTTACCATGGCATGCCGTACCGCAACAAGAAGCCCGTGGCCAAGTCAAAATTCTTCTGTCATCGATTGCTGATGACGTTTCCCATCAAGGATATTTAGTAAGATCCGAACAGGAAATAACTGATTATAATCGGCGTACTATTTTGCCTGTTGTAACAGGACTGTTTCTTTCTTTGAATGGCAAATCACCCGAGTTGAGCGACCCATTATTGGAATTATTAGATGCTTATATCAGGATTGGCAGTCTAGAGGGTTTGGGGGATGACTTAAGACAAGGTGTCCTTAAGTTACCACTCAAATCTAAGGAAACCGGTGTTACGAGTGTGGAAGAAGTGTTGGCTGAATACGACAGACAAAAATTTAATGAGACAAAGTGGTCTAATCTATTTAAGATATTGCGTAATATCGGCTCTTTTGCGTACCTTAATATACCGGCGTGGCAAAAAGCAGCTTGCATCATCTATATGTGCGCAGATGTTCTGGTTAAGAAACCTTTGTTTGTACAAAGAGAGAAAGCGGTTAAGGGTTTATCTGAAAGACAAAGTATAAATAGACTTTCTGTTTTGGAGAGATAGAGTCTTGGCCACGAAGTCTTTTGAAGTTTCACGGGAACCTATACGGTTTTTCAATAAGGGTAATAATAATTCCATAGGTACCATTTTTTGTTTTATAGCACCGGCTTCTTCTAGAGTTCGTGTAACAATATGGTTATCACTAAAGACGATCACTTTACCGTCTCGCTTTTTTATTACATTAAGCGCTCGTAGAAGTAAACCTGAGCCATAATGTTGTGCTGTTTTTCTATGGAATGGCTCAATGTATAAAGACCCTATCTCGAACCAGTTATTGGTTAATTTCTGTACACGGATAAATCCAAACATTTGCCCACCTTCTTCTCTAAGGGTTATAAAATTCTTGCCCATTAACCCATCTATTGTTTCTTCGATTCCCAATGGACGAAGGTGGACGTCTGAATAAGTAGCTGCCTTAATAGACAAGGTATCCTTTATAAATACTCTGGCGGTTTTCGCTAGTTCTGAACTCTCCGGTTGAACTGGCCTTGCTACCGCAAAAACGAGAAGATTATCGGGATAACGATACATAAAGGGTTTAACATCAAATTGAGCTTGCTCAGATTTGAGTTCCAGTCCGGCTGAATAAAAGATTTGACGCAAAACTTCCATAGATAAGAAATGTATTCCATATAGTCCGTTAGTAATTTGATCGTATATGTGTTCAGCCGGGTTAGCATCTGGAATTTTTACTCCCGTTGTCATTGTGATAAGACCATCATCTTTTAGAACCCTACCCCACTCTTGGATGGTCGAGATAATGGTAGAAGGCATCATTTTGGAAAGTAAAAAATCAGTTGTTATATAGTCAAAACTTCGCTCGGCATACGGTAATGAAGCGGAGTTAGCTTGCACAGGTTCATAAACACCTTTATTGAGATCAAGAAGGGGTTTACCTGATAAGTCCATCGTTGTTATTGATGCCTGCAGGCCAAGGTTTTGGATTGTGCGATTTACAGCGCATGGATTTTTAGATGTAGCAGTGCCGCAATAAAGTACTGATATTTTTTCTCTTGATCCTAAATGCTCTTTTATGGCCCTCTCATGTTGGTGGGCGGTTCTTTGCCAGGCACCAAAGAGTTTACGATCTTGCATGAAGTTATATATATTATGGTAAACGGGAGCTATAAATGACCCTTCTCTTTCAGCTATCATACGAAGATTATACTATTGCAAGGCTCTCGAGACAATTGTCAGAAGGAAAATAATGTAGATACCTACCTCAGCAAGAGCCAAAAAAGGATTATTAAAATAATTTCCTAAAAATTTCAGATATTTTTCCTGATCATTTTTATTTGGAAGAAAACTCACATTGCCCATTGCCGGATTCAGAGGAAATAAACTATACATTTTTTTCGAAAAAGGATAGAAAAGCCTGATGCCTATTGTTCTGCCGCTAAACCAATCGAGAAAAATATGGGAAAAGACTCCAAAACCAAGAGCCACACTATAAGGTAAAAAACTATTATTAAAAAAACAATAGATGATTAATATGGTCGTAAAACTTATCCAGAAAATCGGAGCGTGAAAGATTGTGTTTCGGTGTTCATTAATTTTTTTACCGAAGAAAATATCGATATCAGGAAATACTGAACTTATAATGGTGACGGCGGTAAATGCCTGTTCTGATCCACAGGGTATTCCCAGCATTTCACAATAAGTTTTGGAGAATAAATAGCCAACTACTAAATGTGTCAGCGGGACCATACGTTAATTTTACACGATCGTGATAAAATTAGCACGTGACTGAAATTTATCTTGTCCGTCATGGAGAATCAGTAGGAAACAGACATTTTATGGATACCGGTCTATCAGTTGACGGCAACAATTTTATTGTTAGTGAAACTTACAAGGTTAATAAATTATGACCAAAAGAAAACAAGACGGGGCATTTGTAATTTTGTTTAAAGATGACAGCCGGAAGGAAGTTTTTCTGGTTTTCCGGTCGGATTATCCGATCTGGGTTTTAACCGGCGGAGGAATGGAAAAAGGAGAAAC
>CAYHSW010000052.1:0-5142 GCA_964359405.1 uncultured Gammaproteobacteria bacterium
AAAAAAGTTCAAACCGTTGCTTCCCTTAAAGACCAAATCTCCAAAGCTAAATCTGTGGTTCTTGCGGATTACCGGGGGTTGACTCATAAACAAGCCGAAGAACTCCATAAAGTTTTAAAGAAAGTTGAGGGCGAATTTACCGTCGTCAAGAACACTCTCCTCAAAATTGCCGCCAAACAATCGGGAGACGAAAGGCTGTCTAAGAATACGGTTGCGGGGCCGGTGGCCGCACTGTTTGCTTATGCGGATGAATTTGCCCCCCTGCGCGAGCTGGTTAAATTTGCCTCCGCCCTGGGCGGACCCGCCATTAAGCTTGCTTATATAAATGGTATCGAATATTCCGCCGATCAGGCGATGACCATTGCCAAACTTCCCAGCCTTGACGGACTTCGATCGCAATTTGTTTATACCTTAAATGCCAATATTCAAAAATTGGTTTATGTTTTGGGGGTGATTAAAGATGCAAGATAATATTAAAAACATCATTGATCAAGTCGAAAAATTAACCGTTCTTGAGCTTGCCGACCTGGTTAAAGCTCTTGAGGAAAAATTTGGAGTTTCAGCGCAACCCGCAGCGGCACCCCCGGTTGTGACCGAGGGTTCCTCGACTCCCGTCGACGAACAAACTAATTTCAACGTCGTGTTGGCGGAAACCGGGGCCAACAAAATTGGGGTTATTAAAGCCGTCCGGGAAATCGTCCCTTCACTTGGGTTGGCCGATGCTAAAACTTTAGCAGAAAGCGCGCCGAAAATTGTTTTGGAAAATGCCAATAAGGCCACTGCTACCGAAGCGAAAACTAAATTGGAAGCCGCAGGGGCTAAAGTAGAGTTAAAGTAAACGTCAATGTCATTCCGGGCTTGACCCGGAATCTATTCAAAACAACCCCGCCATTGGCGGGGTTTTAATTCTTGACATTTGTGTACCTCTTTGTTATATATAAGATAAGTTAAGTATAGTTCCATGGCTGACAGCAATCAAACCATATCACTCGATAAACTACCGGATCTGTTGACGGTCAAAGAAGTCGCCAATATTCTCCGGGTTTCCGTCCTGACAATTAAAAGATGGGGCAAACGGGGCAAGCTTCCGGCCATAAGAATCAACTCCCGCGGCGATAGGCGTTATAAGAAAGAGGCTGTTTTATCTCTTCTTGGTATGGATCCTAAGATTTAAATCTTTTAACAGTTCTTCTTTTAAAATCGGGATAATTTTTCTCTGCTGTTCGGATAAAAATTTCCGTAAATCTGAATCTAGTTTAGCCTGCGGAAAGGCGTTTATTTTATCCAAAACGTTCTTAGTAATACGTTTTTTTTCTACAGAAACTTTGCTCTGCAATAGATACAAAATATCATAAATATCTCTTCCCTTTTCGCGCTCTACAACTGCTTGCAGTTTTTCCTGCAAAACTGTTTCAAAAGGCTGGTGATATATCAAAGGTGAAACTATTATTGGAAACACAGTTTGCAGCCTCGAAACAGCTTTATTTAATTTATTAACATGGGTGAAATCCAATCTAACAACTAACGGAAATTTTAGAAACGGGACATTTAATAATATTCGAAACCTCATGCCATGAATTCCCGAGTAAAGTTGGACAATTTTCAATTCAGGCATTTCTTGAGTTATTGTTTTTTCAAGATCTTCTATCAAAAATTTTATATCTTTTTTTTGAAAAATTGTTTCGAAATCCAAATCTTCGGAAAAACGCGGTGAATTCAATAATAATCTAATTGCCGTCCCTCCTTTAAAACAAATAGAGTCCGACTCTTTTTTTTGATACAGGACATTCAAAAAAACTAATTGTAAATATTCCCGGCAAATGGTAACAATATCAATTTGGAATTTTTTAGCAAGATCAGCAGTTTGTTGTGCGGTTATCATATAGGTAATTTTCTAATATTGGCCATCTTGGCGTAAGGGGCCAGTTTCTTGCGATCGATAATGGAAAAATCCATTTCGGAAAAATCCTTGCCTCTTAATCCTTTATTACCAAAATATATATAATCAATCAGGGCTTTTTCGGGCGAGGCGATTAAAAAATTTTTGTCCTTCTCCATCCCAAAATAAAGTTTTGGCGTTATCTGTGAATAATTAAATTCTCGCCCTTGGCACTTAAAAGTTCGTGACTTTTTAACCGTAATTGAAGTTGTACCATAAGGGAAACCGGTAATAATACCATAATAAGACAAGGCTGATTCCAGCGAAACATACGATGGTGTATAAAGAAAATTAGCAATCTCATAATCTGTCGTTGTGCTATTATTTAAAATAAATAGATACTTACCCTTGACAAGAGATTCGACAACCCCATCTTTTTCCAAGCGTTGGATCCTTTTGTAAAGAGTTTGAGGATTTTCTACAGCAAATAATCGGTGGAAATCCGCCAGAGAAAAAACGGATATATTTCTTTTTTGCAAAGTTTTAATAATTTCGAGGGTAGACGTTTCCATAATTAGGACAATTTTATACTAATTTGCAGATCGTGTCAAGATATGATATTCTACTCATGTGAAATTTGTAACTGATGTCACCCGGCATAAATGGGTGATTTTTTCCGAATCCCGGAAAAACTATAAACCGCCAACTGACAAATGTCCCTTTTGCCCCCAACAGGAATCGGACCATAAAGAATTATTAAGATATGACGGCGTTAGAGTTATTGCCAACGATTTTCCCCGGGTCGGACTTGACGAAGTCATAATCAGCCCGGATCATAATAAAGACATTGATGAGATGCCCCTTGATAAGGTGGCGTCGCTTTTAAAAGTCTACCGGGACAGATTTAATTTCCACAAAAATAATGGCAAAGTTTTCATTTTTCAAAACCACGATCTCTATGCCGGGGCGTCAATCCCCCATCCCCACTCGCAACTTATTGTTATTCCGTTTGATGTTCCCGTCGAACCGTCCTTTCGTGAACCGGTTGCCAATATTATTTTTGAGACCGATTATTTTACGGTTTATTGTCCTGATTTTAGCCAGTGGCCGTATGAAGTATGGCTCGCACCGCACGACAATAAGACATATGGTGAGATTACTGATAAACAAATAACTGACTTAGCCCAAGTTTTGCAACGCGTCTTGAAGGCTATGGTTCAAAAATTTGAAATAAATAAAGAAATGGCTAAAAAAGGCATTGGATCCGAATTTCCATATAATTTTTATATTTATCACGGGGAAAATTGGTATTTAAGAATCATTCCCCGGTTAATGCGCCATGGCGGATTTGAGTTGTCAACAGGACTTCACATTAATACGGTTGATCCCCTAACGGCCGCTGCCGAATTTAGAAACGAGATCGCTGTAATCAAAAATTGAGGTAAAATTTTGTAAGAGAGAACGCAGATCTAAAATGTCCACTCGGCCAGTAACCTGAACAGTTAATGATGAATTGGGTCCGGTGCAGGGATAACGGGGCGGACCATCAACGTAATTTGAGTTCCCTCGACACTCGGCTATTCCATCGTTCCAGGCGCGGCAGAATAGATCATAAGTTCCAGCTATTGTCGGTGTCCAGGAAAATGTTTGAGAGGCGGTACTACCATTATTTAAACCGTTACCTTCCAAATCTAAAAGAAAGCTTCCATTTTGCCCAATGCTGATTTTGGTTCCTAAATTACCTTGAGACGAAGAGAAGGTGGCTGTAAAATTCGCCGTTTGACCAAGGGTGATTTGTGATGGCCCGGCCGTGATAGTGCAGTTAGGAATATAAGATCCTCCGCCATTGAACTCGATTTTATAAAGACGATAGCCATATCCACTAAAATTATCAGTAAAAACCATATTGGTTGGAGTAATGAACCGGCCATCAAAAACAGAGGTAACTTTGGTAATTTTTTGGGTAAAAGTAAATTGACCTTCAAGAATCGAGGCGTCAAGATTGACAGCCAATAAATAACGTACTCCCGCCTCGCCGGTATCTTTCAAAATGGTATGCAGCGGAGACGCGCTTGACTCCGAACAGGCGGTGGCATGCCAAACACATCCGCTAATGTTGGCGCAATCTGCGCCTCTGGTAGAGCAATCAGCCTGACACCAGGTGCCGGAACAGCGGCCAAAATCTTCCCCGCAACCATGATGATTTGCGCAGGCGTTAAGGTCACCGTCAAAATCATGGCAGTTGGCCGGGCTTCCGCAGCCGTCACACCAAGGATTGGACAAAGGCACGCACACCTGCCCGCCCCGATTAAAAGCGAGGTGATATTCATCGGTTGACGTTTTGGCAAGAAACACTTTTTTATTGGATTCAATTTGGTGGTTGGCTACGCTTGCAGCATTCCATTGCGGTGTTCCCGGCCAAAGGCCAGTCCCGGGCCCGTTGAGGACTCCTGTCGGCGGAAAGCCAACGAACAGCCACACTCCGGTGGCCCCATGCGCAATTGCCGTAAACATCTGTCCGCTGACCTGTTCTGGGGTTGGCATCACCGGCCAGGCATCACCTTTAAAGACCTGAAGGATAACAAATAATGGCAAAGGACTGTTCGCCTTGAATTGGCCATCAAGAACCAATCCTACACAATAAAGGCTGTCTAACCCTCTCATGATGTTGTAACTATAAAAGTTGGTCATATCTACTTTAAAGGGGACACGAGGGCTAGTTCCACAATGCACTGCAATTTCTCCCATAACTGCCCGATTCGGGTCAAGAGCTTTTAGATGATTGTATCCGTCGATCCATTGAGAAGTCGTCAAATTCGAAGCCGGATAACCTTCATCGGTTAAATACCAGGCTAAGACCGCGGGGTCATTTTTTATAGAATTAATGTAATTGGCCAAAATGTTCCAATTATTTTGCTTAATACTTTCCGTTATATACCATCTAAGATGGGGAGTAACTTTAATTCCATATTGATTTAGTCCGGAAAGACCTCGCGGTGTTGGACTCCAATCCCCCTCCCAAACAAAATTAAACCCGGCATCCTTTATCTGTTGTAAATACCGGCTGTCATACCAATACAGCCCGAGAGGAAAAAAGGAATCACTTGTCCAGCTGTTTTGAATCTTGCCGGAGGAATTAATTTGGGGAATTGTGGTCTGGTGAATTTTTTGTATACCCGCATCGCCGTTTGTCCACGCCCAAGCTTCTTTTGACAAAGATAACCAAAAGAATAAAGAAATAATTAATATTAAGATTTTTTTCA
>CAYHSW010000053.1:0-5135 GCA_964359405.1 uncultured Gammaproteobacteria bacterium
TCCGCAAAAATTAGAGCAATCGTGACTGCACCCTGGCGGGGCGATAGAGGGTGGGGGTGGGGGCGGTGACGGATAAACACAGGAACAATTTGGTTTTGTTCCCGTGCAGGTTCCGCCATCCTGCCGGCAAGTTGTCCCTCCCATCGGACAGTCGGCATCAGTACATGGTCCTGCCGCCGGAGGATTATTGTCAGATGGTGGTGGATTATTTTCAGATGGTGGTGGATTACTGGGTGGTGGTGGGTTATTATCAGGTGGTGGTGAAGACGGCTCTTTGCAACTTCCGTCACGATTGCAACCATTTGGGCAATCACCGGGGTCACAAGGGATATAAGCTTTACTTCTTGTTTCCTGATTTTGTTGGACGAGTTTGACCGTGGCGGGGATTAAAACCGTCAGGGCAATAAAAATCCCCAGAGCAATTAAATCAATGGCACCCGTTCGCAAAAATCTTTTCATGCGTACTATTAATGTATGATGTTTCCTGCAAGATTTCAAGAGGAGACTGATGTTTATAAAGACGTTGCCAGAATTATTCCTTTTTCGGTCGAGTAATTTTGGGAAATGACATAGGAGTTTTTTAGTTTCAACCCTTTAGCAATTTTACCGGTATAATAAACATCTCTCGGGGTTCCGGTTTCTTTTATTTCTAACGCTGTTTCTTTATCCAGAACAAAATCAATTTCCACATTGTCTTTGCGGTAATAATCAACTCGAAAGTTTGGCCGCAAAGTTTGAAAAATTGCCTGCTCTAACAACTGGCCAGAGGACAGTTGTCCAAGAATGTTGGCTAACCCCGTGTCCCCAAAATATAATTTTTGATTGCCCGCCGCCTGAATACGAAGGTTTTTAGAGAATCGATCAACCAGGGTAATAAAGTAAGTTTTTTCTAAAAAGGAGAGATAGTTGTAAATCGTTTCTCTCGCCGTCCCCAACTCTCGGGACAAAGTCGTAATATCAATCTGGCCGGACACTCTTTCTGCCAACAGCAAAATCAGATCGCGCAATTTTGAAACGTCACCAAAATCGCCAATATTTTTAACGTCTTTTTCAAAATAAGAAGTAAAAACGCCCCGCATCAGCTGTTTTTTGCGCTCCGGATCGGTTTCCAAAACCACGGCCGGCAATCCTCCAAAATTAACATATTCTTTGAATTGTGGCAGTAAAATTTTGTAAAATACTTCGTCTTTATTCTTTTCTTTATTTTTCCAGCCTTCTATTTCTTCCCGCTTTTGATTTTTAAAAATAAGAAACTCCGAAAAGGTCAGGGGAAATAATTCAAAAATAAGTTTCCGCCCGGACATGCTTTCGGAAAAAAGATTTCTTAAATAATAACTGCTGGAACCGGAAAAGAAAAATTTAGTTTGGAAATGGTCAATGAAATACTTCGCCACCCTCGGAATAATGGAGAGATTTTGAATCTCATCAAGAAAAATGTACGCCCGTTCATTTTTATTTAAACCCAGAAGGGAAAGCCCTGCCCAAATTCCATTAAAGTTATCCGTGTCAAACAACTTCTGGTTGAGCGGATCTTCAAGATCGAGAAAAATTTTGTTTTTCGATTTTATTTGATCAAAAAGATAGTGTAAAATCGTCGTCTTGCCTGATTGCCGCATGCCGGTTAAAACCATCGCTTCTCTGGTTTCCAGCTCTTTATCCAGTAAATTCAGTATTTTCCTGCGGTAAAACATGTATGTCAACTGCCATCATACAAAACCCGTATGGTTTTGTCAAGTATCACTTGACAGATATGGTATACTAAATACCATGATTAAATTCGCTTTAACAGTTGTGGCTATTATTGTTTTGCTTTTTAATCTTTATCCCCGCCCGGCGGAAAAAATTATTGTTGATCCGCAGATCGCCCTAACTAAAGCCAATATTATTTATTGGGAAAAAATAACCACTAATTATCCCAATTACAGAGATGGTTATTTTAAACTTGCGGTTTTAAATTGGAAGTTATTTAACGAAGACAAGACTAGGTTTTTTCTTCAGCAGGTTGCGGAGCTTGATCCGAATTATCCACCACTGGCGGGGTTTCCACAACCTTAGCGGCGGCTGCCGCCTCTTCTTCTTTTTTAGTCTCTTGAGAAACGGCGGTTACTACTTTAACAATAATTTCTGAGCTATTGGTTAAAATCTCGACACTTTTTATTTTTGGTAAATCAGAAACTAATAATTGAGAATTAACTTCGACCAGATTTTCTATATTTACTTCTATCTTCTCCGGCAGATCGGTCGGCAAAGCCTCCACTTCGACTTCGCTCAGGGTCTGTAATAATAATCCCACTCCGTCTTTGACCGCCTGGGATTCACCGGTTAACTCAACCGTAATGTGGGCTTTAATCTTTTCGGTTAAAGAGACGGCGTGAAACTCGGCGTGAACCGGAAGCCTGTTAACCGGATTTATTTGGAACTTTGTAATTAATGTGTGGTACGTTTCTTTCTCGGTTTTAAGTTCCACCAGTCCGCTGGCGCCGACTTTTTTATAAACAGCCAAAAACTCTTTGACGGGAATTTGTAATGCGAGGGAGGCAATTTTCTTACCAAATAAATTAGCCGGAACAAAACCGTCACGTCTTAAAAGTTTTACCTTTTTTCCGGTTACGGTTCTTGTGGCTGCAGTTAAGGTTGTTTTTTCCATATAAAAGTTCTGTCAACTGACAAATCGGTAGTATTATTATATTTTATTTTCGGCCCGTTGGCAATGACCGTTAATTTATCCGCGTCCGTCCCGGCTTGTTTGCGGACAAAAATGCGGTGTTCCCCGCCAGCGGGCGTGGGCAAACGGTAAGTAAAACTGACCGTCTTTTTACTGGCAGCGGGAATTTCGACCAACATTCCAAAATTCAAACTTCCCGACTCGGTGGATTTAAAAATTAAAAATTGATTAGAAGTAATCTTTTTTAAAACAGTTTCGTCCAAAACCGCGCTCATCGTTGCTGTCCGCCCGTCACCTAAATTGGCGGATAAAAATTGAGCGGCGGGCGGAACAAAAAGGCGCAAATAATTCTTATACCGCCCGCCAGGCCAGGCATCACCGGGAGAAGTGTTCTGATAGTTAATTGTGACCGTCGTATCTATTTCTCCGGTTTTGGCAACATCCTCTTGCAAAAAAATCTCCCGTTTGACAAAATAATTGGCTTTATTGGCCCCAAAATTGGCTTCTGCCAAAGCCAGGTAATTATCCCCGGTAAATTTCAAATCCCCGGCCCAATTTTGTCCGGCCACCGCTTCTTGAGCGGCGGAATTATTAAAATAAATTTGTAGATGCCGCTCGTTTAAAGATTCATAAACCGCTTGGGCTACTTTAGAATTGACAGTTGTTTTGTCTAACATTGCTTGCCCAACCGCGGATAAATAATCTTTCTTCTTAGTTGACCCCGGAAAAAAATCAATCTCCGCTTGATACTCGGCTTTCTCAAAAAAATTCTCAGCGGTAACGGTGTCATTAAAGTCCGTTAACTCCAGAGGGCCGAAATTTTTCAAAAGTTTCTGAATAAAATACATATCTATCCCGATCACTCCGTCGACTTTTTGTCCGGTGGATTTTTCCAAAAACCAGGCAGCTCTTTGGGCGGAAAGGGAGAAGTCGGGAGAAAAATTGGAGTCGCGCATGAACCAGTCGGGTTGACCTAAGAAATGCAAAATTTCATCCGGAGGGGCGACCCTCCCCCGGAGCTGGCCGTCGGCCGTGTAAATGTCGTTTATTTTATATGACAACAGTTTCCCGTCTTCAAAATCGACGATCGCGTAAGCTCCGATAAACCCGCCCGTGGGGCGTAGTTCGGCATTATTTTGCAACAGGACAAGATAGCTTTTCCGGGCGCTCTGACCGGCTAAATCGGGAACCTGGGGCAAAATATTTCCGGCAAAGGCAAGTAGCGACCGTGCCTCCCGGATCCTGGGGTCGGGCATCCGCGCTTCAATAAATCCCAAATTTATATCCGCCTGAGTCAGATCTTTTGCTATTTGCGGCAAATTGGCCAGCCAGTTGTCCGGGAGCGGCCAAATTCTCCCCGCCGCTGTTAACAGCTCGGTTCCGGTCTGGGCCCCAAGCCGGGCCAGGGATAAAAACCGGTCAACGGTATTGACAAAACCGGATAAATATAAAATTTTTAAAACCGGAGCAATTTGAAGTAGGTTTCCCCGAGCCGTTCCAAAAGAACTTTCGGCCGAAGCAGTGGAAAGCGCCGCAATGGCAAACTCTCCTCTTAAAGCCTGGTCTCTCGCCGTTCGCAGAGCCTGAACTCCCAAAAAGCCATTGGTCAAAAGTGATAAAATCGGCAATAAAATAAAAATAAATAAAATTAAAATTGGGATTAAAATAAAAGGCCATTTTTTCCGCGGCGTCATTCCGGCCGAGTCCGGAATCCGCGCTCCGCTTGCCAGAATGACGGGGGGGAGCTCCGGGACGCCGACGGTTATGGTCTCTATATTCTCTGTGCCGAACATTGCCCTGGTTAATTTATAGACCGAGTCCCCGACCAAAGCGTCCGATTTTTCTTCTAAATTAACCTGAAGATATTTGGCTCCAACATTTTTCAAGTCACTATTGTTGGTGAAATCAAAAATATAATTGGGTTTTTCGGCGTTATCCCTGACGACTTTTAAATTTTGAAAAGAAAGGGATTCGGTTAAAACGGAGACAATGGAGCCGGACCCACCAGCAATTAAGACTATGGGCAGCTCGTTTATTGTTTCCAGTTTAGGCAGATCCATGGTTGTCTAATGTTTCATTAACTAAGGCGTCCGCTTCCATATTTTGTTCCCTTGGCACGTGGTTCCAGCTAACATTCAAATTTTTCGTCAAATCTTTGATTTTTGAGTTCAGAATTTTAAGATTTTCGTCTTTAATTTTCCATTTCCCCTGCAATTGGGAAACAACCAAAAGAGAATCCAAATAAAAATCAAGATTTTTTTCTTTAATTGACCCCAGTGCAAGCAAAACGCCTTCATATTCGGCGACGTTATTCGTGGCTACCCCAAGGTATTTACCGCGTTTTACCCGCAAATTCCCCGAGTCGTCTTTAGCCACAAAGGCGCAGGCTGCCAGACCCGGATTTCCCCTCGATCCCCCGTCAGTATTTATTATCCAAATAATGCTTAATTTAGAAAACGGTTATAATAAA
>CAYHSW010000054.1:0-2190 GCA_964359405.1 uncultured Gammaproteobacteria bacterium
GTCCTGTTGCCACGCCCTCCACATTTTATTTCCCAAAATTCCCCACTAATATATTGTAATCAAAAATATTTGTGAAGTTTTGCAGGAGGGAACGAAGGCTTGAAATATTCACGACGGGGAGCGTGTTCCAAACTAATTTCGATCGTGCTAACCAAGCTTGCTGCCAAGCTCCAGTCGAATAATACATGTACAACTCACCACCAATGTTATTTATTATTGGATAACCAGTGGTACAGACGTCCTGGCGCGGAGAACCGATTATTCTCCCGACCCCAGTGAGATCATATCCAGATAACGGATTAGCGCTTCGAGCTATTCCAATATCCCAATCATTTGAAGCATTATTACTCGGAAAGCGTACGCAGCCATAATAATTTGCCCCGTTGTACATAAGATAATAATAATTTCCCTCTTTTTTCCAATCCTGTTTGTCGCGATTATTGCAATCCCATGCTGAAGTGCATTGAATATTAGTTTCTGCGGGTAACATAATGTTACCTATACTCGAATCCCCAAGATCAGAAAGAAAATTTGATGTCTGAATGCCCCGTGTATAAGTAGACTCGGTACCCATATCCCGTAATTTTTTAAAAACTCCATCCTGTGAATCTATTCCCCAATTGGGTCCAATAGGTCCACCCTCAAGTACTGTCCAAGATGCATACTTATTATTTCCGTCTATTAAAAATACTCCAGTGGATGCGCTTGCTTTATTGTTAACGACTCCGTTTTGAGAATCGAAAATAAAATGGACAATAACTTTTGGTCTAGACCAGGACGATGGAATAAAAGGGGTCGTGGAATACGAAACACTCATCTGTCCGCTGCTTTCAAGGGCTATGTAATATTTTATCGGGCAGACAGAATAATCAATAGCAATTTGCGGGTCATACATATCACCCAGCTGTTGAATAACTGATTGATCAAAAATTGGAGCGACCTGAGTAAAATTAACTCCGTCAGTGGAAGACATAAGATACACATTAAAGTGGCTGCCGAATGGTCCGCTGTTTTTGCCAAACGCACGACTGTAGGCATAATATTTACCGTCATTTGAGTTAAAAAGAATAGGCAGTTTGCTTGGCTGGCCGTTGGCATACCCGGTATCAACCATAGAAGAATCAAATTGCAGATTGAGTTTTTGAGATTCCTGCAGAGTTTGAAAATGGGCTTTGCCGGAAAAAAGGTCATCCAAAATCGGGCTGTCTTGGTTAAGAGGTCGTTGATAGGTATAATAGCTTGTCGGGCAACTGCTTCCTTCTTGTTTTAAAACAAAATTATCAAAACTATAGTTTGTGTTGTTATCAATATTATTGATGTAAATTTGTATCCGAAGCGTCTCATTGCCTCCGTTTTTTATGGCAATATCATTAATTTCCATTTTCTGCCAATCAGTGCTACCAACCTTATCAAAAACATCTAATAATTCTGAAGTATTGCCAAGTTCCCAGAGGGCAAGTCTGACACTGCCTCCTTGAGGTGAACGAAAGTACAAAGAGGCTGAAATTTTTTGTCCGGCAACAAAATTTCCGGCAACGTCATAAGCTATTGTCTTATCATTTCCGAACGCGCTGGGACAGCTTGCGCAGTTTGAGGTATCCAACCAATAGTTTCCGCTTTGGGCGTTGCCTTGAATTATTGCTCTGTTAATATTGCCAAATTGCCAGCCATCGGCGTTTCCGGATTCAAAATCTCCGTTGCTAATTGCGTTATTTGAGGTAATGGGAATCGGTGTTTGAACACCGGGAATAGTTGAGGCCAATACATTCTTTGTAAAAAAGAAAAAGATTAAAACAAAAATTAAAAATATTTTTTTCATTGTTTTGTTCATTACATCTCTCTTAAAATTTTTATTCTTTCTTCAATTGGCGGGTGGGTGTCGAATAACCGGGAGATGCCCGGGGGATTAACAATAAATAAATGCGCCGTGGCGCTGTTGGCAAAATTCGGCCGGCGTTTATAGGCAGAAAGTTTTTCCAAAGCCCTCGCTAAACCTTCGGGATATCGTGTTATATATGCGGCATTTGCATCTGCAAGAAATTCCCGTCGGCGGGAAATTGATAGTTGAATTAACATGGCTATAACCGGCGACAAAATGGCCAGAACAATTCCCAATAACATAAAGATTGTCCCGGACTTGCTATTATTATCATCACGGTCACGCCACCACAAACTGCGCATAAACCAATC
>CAYHSW010000054.1:2290-5112 GCA_964359405.1 uncultured Gammaproteobacteria bacterium
CGGCCACAAACACCACAAACAAAACCATTATTATCCAACTTTTTTGTTTGTTGGCATCTATTTGGCTGTATATTGTCATACGCTACACAAATGTCATCCCGAACTTGTTTCGGGATCTCGTTCTAATCATCATCGGTTTTGGACCAGATGCTGAAACAAGTTCAGCATGACATCCGATTTTAAAACGAAACTTTAACACTTTTTCTTTCTTCATCAGTTAGGTCTTTACCAAAAAATTCGACGTCTTTAAAACCAAGCATTGGCGCGAACATGACGTTCGGGAAAACCTTGAGACCGGTATTGAATTCCATAACCACGTTATTATAAAACTGCCGCGAGTAGGCAACCTTATCTTCCGTGTCTGACAATTCCTGTTGTAAATCTTTAAAATTCTGCGACGCCTGCAATTGCGGGTACGCCTCGGCAACAGCAAAAAGCGATTTCAACGCCCCGACCAGTTGGTTATTGGCTTCGGACTTTTCATCTTTTGATACTGCACCCATGAGCGACGCCCGCGCCTTTGTCACGTTTTCAAAGACTTCTTTTTCGTGTTTGGCATAACCTTTAATAATCTCAACTAAGTTGGGAATTAAATCCGCCCGCCTCTTAAGCTGGACATCAATTTGGCTCCAGGCCTCATCAACGCGTAACTTCTTTGTTACCAACCCGTTATAAAGCACCAAAAAATATAAGCCAACAATAACTAATAATCCTAAAACTGCAAATCCTATCATATTATTCACCCCCTAATCCACTTCATCAGTTTATCATAATTCCAACAATTAATAATATCACTTTTTTCTGCCCAGCCACGACGGGCAACGTCGATACCGTAGGGCATCATTTCTAAGCTGTCTGTACTATGAGCGTCGGTTCCCAAAGATAATAAAACTTTTTTCTTTACGGCTTCCCGAACCAAAACATCAGGCAGATCTAGCCTTTGCGGGGCGGCGTTAATTTCAATCGCTCGGTTATTTTTTTTACAAAAGTCAAAAATTTGCTCCCAATCAAGCTCAATCCCTTCGCGTTTGCCCAATAATCTACTGGTGGGATGAGCAAAAATCCGGGCCAGGGGATGAGACAAGGCTTTTAAAACCCGTGCAGTCATTTCATCTTTGTCTAATCTGAATTCACTGTGAACCGAAACTAAGATTCCATCGAGATATTTTTCCGATCCTTCTGGGAGATTTAATTCCCCCGAAGGGGGGATATCAACTTCGAGTAAATTAATAATTCGAATATATTTATTACTCTTCTTTAATTGCTCAATATAATTAAAACGCCTTTTAAGAATTGCTAAAATATCAACTCCGTGTTTGGGGTTATGTTCCGTAAAAGCAATATATTCATATTTTAATTCTTTAGCTTTTGCCAGCATTTCTTCCATAGAATTGTCCCCCAGATCATGACTCGGCTCGTCGTTATAACTACTGTGCATATGCAAATCCCCTTTGACATTTTTAAGTTCAATTAACTTTGGTAACGTCATCTCAAATTCCCCCTGATCTTCACGCAATTCCGGGGGAATATACTCTAACCCCAAATAATTGTAAAAATCTTTTTCATTACTAAATTCTTTACCGCTTATCCCGTACTCATTAACTTTTAATCCTTTCTTAATTGCCAACTCCCGTAATTTAATATTGTGATATTTACTGCCTGTAAAATACTGCATCATTGATCCCCATTGCGCCGGTTTTATAATTCGTAAATCAACTTGCCGGCCGTTTGATAACCTAATCGAGGCACCAGTCGGGCCCTGTTCAATTATTTCAGTTTTGTGTGGGTAGTTAACAAATTTATCGATAATGTTTGTTTTGGCAGCTATATCAATGTCCCCAATCGTTGCCACTCGCCGTCTTAAACTGCCTAAAACAACACCATCACCAAGATATGCAATCATTTCACCTGCAATTCTGTCAGCCAGGTTGATATTTATTCTGTTATCCTTAATCGCGCCTTTTTCATACAGTTCCACGCTTTTCACGAGTGAGGTCTTTTTTTGTTCAATTGCAAACCTCTTTAATTTTTCAATCGCATTTTGTTCGTTTTTTAGCTTCAACTGAGTAACTAATTTATACGCAGTTTTGGGACCAACCCCCGGGATATCAAGGAGGGGAAACATGGCTTTTGGAACTTTGTTGAAAACATTCTCCCAATGCGCAACTTTTCCTCTTTTAAATAATTCATCAATATGTTGCGTTATCGATTGCCCGAGACCCGGAATGGTAGCAAGTTTGCCGTCATCCCAGAGGTCTTTAATTTCCGAAGTCGAATGTTCAACGGCCGTGGCTGCATTTTCATAGGCAATAATTTTGAAACGGTTTTCATTTAGTACCGTATACGCGGCGGCTACTTTCCGTAACAATTTTGCTATCTCGATATTTGTCATTTCCTATGATAATATCACATCGTTGGGGTGGTAGCTCAGTCTGGTTAGAGCGAGCCGATGGACATCGGCTAGGTCGCGAATATGAATTGTGTTTATATTCTAAGATCGTTGAAAAATAACAAATTTTATATCGGTTCCACTAACGATTTTGAACGTAGATTTGAAGAACATAATCGAGGCTGTTCCAAATTTACTAGAGAAAACGGACCGTTTGAAAAAGTATTTATTCAAGAATATAATGATATAATTGAGGCTAGAAAAATTGAGTACAAATTAAAAAGTTTTAAAAATCGAAAAATTATTGAAAAAATAATTAAGGATAAAGTAATAAAAACATTGACAAGTTAATATTTTGGGGTTGTAGCGCAGCCTGGTTAGCGCGTCTCCCTGTCACGGAGAAGGTCGCGGGTCCGATTCCCGTCAACCCCGC
>CAYHSW010000055.1:0-5001 GCA_964359405.1 uncultured Gammaproteobacteria bacterium
AAAAATGGTAAAATACCCCTAATGTTATTCTCAATTTTACTTGCTGTTGGATTTGCGAGCGTGGTGTCATTAATTGGCGGGGTAGTTTTATTAAAAAAACACAAAGGGAAATTTGAAGAGGAACAGGGGCTGTTAATTTCTTCTTTTGCCGCCGGGGCTTTACTGGCAACCGCCCTTCTGGATCTGCTGCCTGAGGCCAAAGGCGAAATTACCGGGGTTTTAATTGGTATTGTTGTTATGTTTCTTTTGGAAAAATTATTACTCTGGTATCACCATCACCACGAGCCGCATAATAAAATAAAACCAGCGGTCTGGATTTTAACTGTCGGCGATTCACTCCATAATTTCTTGGACGGAGTGGCGATCGCCGCAGCTTTTATTGCCAGTCCGGTTTTGGGGCTGACCACAACGATGGCCGTTTTTCTGCATGAAATTCCCCACGAACTGGTGGATTTTGGCATTCTTCTTTCTCATGGCCTTTCCCGAGGCAAAACTTTGTTTTTAAACTTTCTCTCCGCGCTGTTCGCATTGCTCGGAGCCATATTAATGTATTATTTATCAACTCATTTGATTGGGTATCTGCCCTTCTTTCTCGCCTTTGCCGCCGGCAATTTCCTCTACATCTCTCTGGCCGACCTTCTTCCCGAAACCAATCACAATACCCCTTCAATCCAAAATACGGCCAAACATATTGTTTTATTTTTTGGAGGAATAATTTTAATTGTTATTATGAAAAGCTTGTGAATCTTAAAATATTTGCCATTATTTTTGCGGTCCTTTTTAGCGGAGGAATTGCAATCTTTTTATTAACCAGGCCTTCCGGAATTTTATTGTCCCCAATGGCAAAAGAACAGCCATCTAATGTTTTAGCCGCGGAAAGTACCCCTAAAAAAACCTTCGGCTTTCTCCCCTTTTGGACAATAAAAGACGTGACTAATGATTATAAAGACGTTGACGTGGTTTATTATTTTTCTTTAACCGTCAAGGACACCGGCGAATTTGACAAAGCCGACCCCGGCTACGCCCGGCTCAAAAGCGCGCCTAAACTGGGAAAATCTCAAGGATTAACCATTGCCTGTATGAAACAAGCAGATATCGAAGCCGTAATCAACAACCCCGCCAAACGTAAAAAAGTTATTGATAATACTCTGGCCATAATGAAAGAGAATAATTTTTCGGCTTTGAATATTGATTTTGAATACGTCGGCGCTCCGCCGGGGAACTTATCAAAAAATTACACGAAATTTATTCAGGAAGCAACCGACGCCGTCCACAAAACCGGCGGAACCGTCTCGGTAGACACCTTATCCGACGCCGTCTGGAAATTACGGATGTATAACATCGCCGATATCGGTAAAATCGCAGATTATATTATTGTCATGGCTTACGACTTTACCAGGCTGACGTCACACGCCGCGGGGCCCGTGGCTCCCTTATTTGGCAAAGAGAAATTCGAGTATGATGTCTATTCCACCGTGACAGATTATATGAAAGTGATGCCGGCCGGAAAAATTGTTTTGGGGGTGCCGTTTTACGGTTATGAATGGCCGACACAAGACAATAAACCTTACTCGTTTGTCATTAGTGACAATTCTGCATTATCGACAATTAAGCGAACGGCACAAACCATAAAAGATAATAATGCCACAGTTAATTTTGATGAATTAAGCAAAACACCTTGGTTTGCTTATGTTGATAATGGCCGCTGGCGGCAAGTTTGGTTTGAAAACGAAAGGTCTTTAGGCCTCAAACTCGATTTAGTTAATCAGGCAGATCTCGCCGGCCTCGCCATCTGGGCCCTGGGTTACGAAGGCTCGACGGGTTCGCCTTTGTGGCAAACGATCAGAGAAAAACTAAATTGATTTGATCCGGACTTATTGTCAATAGTTTCAGAGTTACTGGTCAATCTATCATCTGGCTGGTTTGGGGTGGCTATAATTGTTCCACTATCAACTGAAAAGCCCTTCCCATTGAGCCTTGGCTTATTGACAGTGAACATTGTTTTTGGTATGTTATCTTTAACTGCGGCTTTCAAATTAAGAAAGTTGCGGATCAAATAATTATGGATATTTTCGATCTCAATGTTAAGGTTGCCATCGCTTTCGGGTTGGCTATGACCAGCGCCCTTCTCACTTATATTGCCTTTTTCAAAAAACCAACTTCTCGTTAAATGGCTAATTTTTTTTCTCCGCCAAAAATGAGGGGTATCTTATTGACAAATTTTAATTTCCGTGTTACACTTCCTGTAACGAAGTCGAAAGGGTTTTCCCTTCCCGGCTTTTTGAGCGGCACAAGCTTGGCTTGCACCCGCTCTTTTTTATTCTTTAAGAGCAGATTTATCTCTTCAGAAATTTCTTTTCTGTAACTATTGTTCCCCGCAGATTTTAAATAGGCTACCCCGCCTAATAAAATATCAACTAACTGCAGAAAAACCGTTCCCTGGCTTTCTATTTGCAATACATTTAGCACCTGCGAAAAATTAGTTGCCGTTTCGATTTTTTTAGAACTAAGACTGGGCTGGTTCAGGTAGTCCGCTAATACTGTGTAATCGCCACCCAGTTTTTCTAATGTCAAACGTAAAAGATACAGATATTGTTTCCACGACCCCTTTTTGCTTTTAGGCTGGAGATTATAGACAAAATCCCACCGGTCGGAATGTTTTTTCAAAACCCTTATTAAAGATTTGTAAATTTCCACGTTCGTAGGTTTTACATAAGTAAATTTAAACTCAAAAGTTTTTTCTTCTTGACCGAACTTATTAACAGCCGAAAGAAAAATTTCTCTAAGTTCATGGTTTATTTTCGAAAGATCACCATAAAAAATCAATGCCCCGACACCCATAAACGAGGCGCCATCTTTATTGATGATTCCTGTTTCGTCTATAAAGACAAAAGGGAATTTTGATTTAAGTAGCATAAACTTATTCAAGAATAGCACAAAGGGGTTAATGATTGAAGACAAAATTAAGTAGTTGTGGTATAAACGCCAGATGGGGCTTATAGTCAAGTTTTTCCGGTTTTTTGGCGATCCGGTCTTGTTTTTCCTAAAGATTCTTCTTTGGACTGTCAATTGGTCATTGACTCATGTTTTCAATTTATTTGAAGGGCTGTTGCAAACAATTTATTGGTTTGTCAAATTAATAAAACTCCCGCGCCCTAAATTACCAATTTTTAATTTTAAATTTTTATTTAATTTCAAATTTTCAATTTTTATTTTGGGTTTTTTAAGTTGTTTGATCTTTGTTTTTCTCCCGTTTGAAACCTTTAATTTTTTGCGGGAGTTACCACATCCGGCATCATTGCAAAACGGCAACTATCCCGTCACGACAAAAATATATGACCGGAATAAAAACCTGCTTTACGAAATTTATAACGGCGAGAACCGCACTCCGGTAAAACTGACCGATCTGTCAAAATATATCCCCGAAGCTCATATTGCCATCGAAGACAAAAACTTTTACCACCATCTCGGTTTTGATCCGGCGGCTATCGTCCGGGCCGTTATCGCCAATTTTACCGGCCGGCCGACCCAGGGCGCTTCCACCATTACCCAGCAATTAATCAAATTTTCGCTTTTAACTCCCGAGCAAACAATTACCCGCAAAGCCAAAGAGTTGATTTTGTCTTTTTGGGCGGAATTTATTTTTTCCAAAGAGCAAATCTTGGAAATGTATTTAAACGACATCCCCTACGGCGGATCGGCATACGGGATTGAGGCCGCGGCCAAAACCTATTTCGGCAAACCAGCCAAGTCACTAACACTGGCCCAAGCTGCCCTTTTAGCCGGACTGCCTTCTGCCCCGACGGTTTATTCCCCTCTCGGCTCCCATCCCGAATTGGCAAAAGAACGGCAGCGGCAGGTCCTGGCGGCCATGCGGGAACAGGGGTATATAGCCTCCGACGAAGAAGCAAAAGCCCTGGACGAACCGCTAAATTACTCCAGTCCGGAAATTTCCATCAAAGCTCCCCATTTTGTGATGTATGTTAAAGATTTGTTGGTCCAAAAATACGGGATAAAAATGGTCGAGCAGGGGGGGTTGCAGGTCGTTACAACTCTGGATTACGATTTGCAAAAAGCAGTCCAGGATTTTATTTTTAATGGTGTCGAAAAACAAAAATATTTGAATGTGGGTAATGGAGCCGCCCTGGTAACCGATCCTAAAACCGGGGAAATTTTAGCCATGGTCGGATCAAAAAATTATTTTGATAAAGAAAATGATGGCAATGTCAACGTCGTTTTGGCCCAAAGAAGTCCGGGGTCATCGATAAAAGTTGTTAATTACGCCGCCGCGATGGAAAAAGGCCAAATCATGGCATCAACAATAGTCAACGACGAGCCGACCAATTTTATGGTTGCCGGTTCGCCGGTTTACTCGCCAAGAAATTATGATGGTAAGTTTCACGGCAAGGTTACTGTCCGGACCGCTCTGGCTTCCTCCTACAATATTCCCGCCGTTAAAATCCTGGCAAAACTGGGAGTTGCGGAAATGATTAAAAAAGGCCGGGAGATGGGGATCACCTCCTGGGTTGACGAAAGCCGGTATGGTCTGTCATTAACTTTGGGCGGCGGCGAAGTCACAATGTTGGATTTGGCCGAAGTTTACGGCAGTCTGGCCAACAACGGCATAAAAGTAAATTTAAATCCCATTTTGTCAGTTACAGATTATAAAGGGCAAATTTTGGAACAAAAAAATATAAACGAAAAACAGGTTTTGAGCCCGCAAACCGCATTTGTGATTTCGGATATTTTATCAGATAACGGAGCTCGGACTCCGACTTTTGGTCCGTCTTCCGCTCTGGTTATTCCCAATCACCTCGTGGCCGTAAAAACCGGAACAGCCGAGACAAAACGGGATAACTGGACAATCGGATATACTCCCAATTTGGTCGTTACTGTCTGGGTCGGCAATAATGATAATTCTCCGATGTCCCCATATTTGGAATCGGGTAACACTGGGGCGGCCGCGATTTGGCACGATGTCATGGCTAATTTATTAAAGGA
>CAYHSW010000056.1:0-5001 GCA_964359405.1 uncultured Gammaproteobacteria bacterium
GTTGAAAAAGATAAAAAGATAATAATCCGAAACAAAAAAAGATGATTTTTAGTTTAGCCGGTTGTGAATAACCGGCGTCATCCCGATGGCCATCGGGATCCTTTTTGGACCACCACATCTTTTTAATTTGCCAAAATGCGTAAACAAAAGCGGGAAGGGCTAAAAGCTGCATTCCCTATTTTACCACTTGACAATACTTAAATTCTGTTCCAGAATTATGTAAAATAACGTATGATTCTGGAACAACTAAGCCAATATCCGTACCTAAACAGAGTTATCTTATCCCAAGTTCTGCAAAAAGAAGGTGTGGGAGTGGATTATTGGGTAAACAAACTTCTAAAAGACAAAACCTTAATTCCTCTAAAAAAAGGACTGTATACTTCATCACTATTTTTATTGACAGTCCAAGAAAACCCGGGAGAGGGGGAAAGATATCAGGAATATTTAGCTAATATTATCCGATACCCATCATACATTTCCGGCGAATATGTTTTAGCTAAATATGGCCTTATCCCGGAGGCAGTTTACGGGATTACTTCTGTGACTGTCAAAAGCACTCGGACGTTTGACACGCCTATGGGCGGATTTTACTACAGAAATATAAAAAAAGAATTATTTTCTGGGTTCCGACAGTCTGAATTCCGGGACAAAAAAATTAATATTGCCGAGCCGGAGAAAGCTCTTTTTTACTTTCTTTATTTGAAGCCAAAACTTCCTAAAGAAGAGATTCTCGAAGGTCTACGAATTAATTGGAGAGAATTAGACAAGAAAAGGCGGGAAAATTTTATTAACTATTGTCAGTTATCAAAATCAAGTAAAATGCTAGAAATTAGCAAATATATATGATCTGGGACAGTTTAAAAAACGTCATGAGCAATAATTCCCGACAAACGAATCAACTTTATGTTCGCAACCTCCTTAAAGAGGTTATGCACTTTTATATTTTGAACTACATTTATTCAGACGAGGACTATAGAAATTTGATCTTTACCGGAGGGACTTGTTTACGAAGGTGTTTTAATCTTCCCAGATTATCTGAAGATCTAGATTTTAATTATGAAGAGAAATTAGATCTTGATAAATTTGCTTCCGGGTTGGAGAAGCATTTTAAGGAAGATCTCCAATTTTCTGATCTTTCTATAAAGAAAGGGCCGGCACTTAGGTCGCTGTTTTTAAAGTTTGCCGTGTTGCAAAAACTTGGATATTCTAAAAATCGTGCCGAAAGTGATATTTTACTAGTTCGTCTCGATTTTCACCCCAATGAGTCAGAATTTTTTAAGACTGAAACAAGTACTGTTTCCGGTGAGGAATTTTTCTTTATTGCCCGGCGCTATGATCTTTCAACTTTATTTGCTAATAAAATAATTGCCCTTTTGGAGCGAGTTTACAAAAAAGGTCCTCAGCAAACAGAATCGTTTAAAGGTCGGGATGTTTTTGACCTGGTCTGGTTTCTCGAACAGGGTATTAAGACGGGTCTAAAACCAAATTATGAAAGATTAAAAGATTTTGGTAAATTAGAAACAAAAGAGAATCTTGTAAATAATATTTTGGAAAAAATAAACAAAGTTGAGGATAAATCTTTACAAACTGATCTGTCATCGTTTTTTGCTAACCCGGTTTCTATTGCCAACTTTTGCGCTAATTACAAAGACATCATTAAAAATGATATTGGGAAGGTGATAACATAAATCTATGGTAAACACAAAAGTTTTGGAGGAATATAAATTGACCTATCGGCAGTGGACTGATTTTATCAGGAGTGTTGAAAAGGTTCTTGACGGCTCCATAAAGGATCAAAATGTAATCTCTAATCTTAATAAACTTGTGGGGATTGTATTCTCGGATTTGTCACCTGGGGATTATCAGCAGGTTTTGGGTAAGGCGTACCCGAGAATGCTGGAAGCCTTTGCCAGGGAAGTTCCGAACCAAACGGAAAAAGTTAAAGAAATTCTTCAACAACTAAAGGCTCAAGACATTGTCAATGATACGACCGGGGCGAGAAAAAAGATAAAATTTGAACTGGGAAGATTGGCGGATGGGGCAAAAATAATCCAAAGAAAAATTGACGCCAGCGTTGCGGCAAATTTACCGGTAGCGGAAATTGTTACCGGTGGGGTGGGCGGAAGAATAATCAATGTTGAAAAACCGTTGGAAGAGACGGTTCAAGAGGTGAGTACCGAGAGACATTACAATCCGGAAACCGGAAAAATTGAAGGAATGGTTCCGCAAAGCGATCAGAAAAAAGCTGAGGCAGTAGCTGCAGAAAGAAATAAACAACGGCAAGATGAAAAACGGGATAGATACGCAGGGGAGAAAGCGACTTGGATCCAAGATCCCGGCGGCCGGGCGGCAAAACTAGCAGGAGAATTTATTACTCAGGTTTTTAGACGAGAGAAATTGGAGAATGCTCAACAAGAACCTACGCAGCCAAAAACGTTTTTAGGAAGGATGACAGCTTCGGTTAACAAGATTGGGCTGTCTCAAAATAAACCGCAAGTAGCCGAGGACAAAGAACAAAATCAGACATCACGGATCGCGGAAAAGACAGCTGAAATAAGCACACGGGTGGGGGATGCGAGAAGTGTCGGCATTGTTACAACCGCTGCGGTTGCCGCCAAGAATTTTTTTAGCAATTTTCTTGAAAGGAAAGAAAGTAAACCGCAGCACGTTGAATTTGCGCAAAATACTGTAAAATTTGCTCAAAAAACTTCAGATAAAACGGTACCAACAAAGCCTTCAATGATTTTTAATCCCCGCGGGTCGGGAGTTATTAAAAATACCGTTTCCCCAAGCAGTAATTTGGGAATGGGGGCAAGAGCCGCCGTTGGTTTTAAAAATGCCGCTAACCCATTAAATATTTTTAACATTTTTGATATTTTATCCAGAAGCGGGACAAGTGTTATTAGGTTATTTCAAGGAGCTTCTGCGGCCAGTAGTGGCGTATTTTTTGCGATATTTTTAGCTGTTATTTTCGTTCCGATGGGGGTATTGGTTTTTATGCAAACTATGAAACAAACCGCCTTTGTCCAATTGTCTGACAATAATTCACGGGTGGCGGCGGGCTTACCGGCGCCGGCAGTTTCTATAAATAAAACTTCAAAATTAAATGCTGATGGGAGTATAAATTATACGGTAAATATTACCGAACTAAAACCAGTTACAAACAAGACAGTAATAGATGTTGTTAAAATTATTGATAAAAACGGAACAAGAACACTGCCGCAGCGGAGTTTTGCCTATTCGCCGTCAATTAACTATACATTGCCGAATCCCGGGGTTACCGATGCCATTATTGTTAACACGGTGACAGTTGCCGGAGTTTCTGCTTCGTCACAAATAATTATTGGCAATCCGCCAATCACCGCTTTTTCTTGTCCCGTTGTTGGTGGGAAAATTAGTCTTGGATCGCAAACGGCAACAGGAGGACATTGCGGACCAAATTATCCGTTGCTGGACGCCTGTCCCGGCCAGCCAAATTATTGGCCGGGGAATGAAAAGGCCATTGATGTTTCGGGGTCGGTAAATCAACAAGTCTATTTTCCAGCGATTGACGGGAAACAGGTTTCCTGGCAATTAGTTAGGGAAGGAAACGATCTTAATTATACTTTTAACGGTGCTACTCAAAAATTCAGAGAGTTCAAAGCGGTTGGTATTGATTATGTTTTGCAGGTTCATCACCTTATTGATGACAATTTATTGGCCGGAAAAACAACTTTTAATTCAGGGGAGGTTTTAGGAAAAATGGCCGGATTTGATGGCAACGTTAGTTCCCCTCATTCCCACATTCAAATTCAGCGAGCCGGCATCTGGACAGCCGCGGATGACCCCACTCTTAAATTTTGTCAATGAAACTAGTCAAGAGGGTTGATGGCATTGAGCCCCAATTTTAGAAAGACCTTTTGATCGGCAGTATAAATTGTGTTTATTCCATTATCGATTGCTGTTGCGGCTAAATAAAGATCGTAAATTTCCTGACCTTTGACGGGATATTTTTCTAACAGGGTAAAAATTGTTTCCGGCGTTTGTTTTATGGGGAAAATAAGCTGATAATATCCGCTTGACAGAATTTCTTTCATTTTAAAAATAAGATCTCCCGGAGAGACAACAGGACAAGAAATTTTTTGATTTTTTCGTGATGTATAGAGTTCTCAAACAATGAATAAACGAGGATGTTAGTATCAATTAAAACCGCATTACTCATAAATAGTAGTCTGCGCGGGTTAAATTTTGTTTTTTAAGTTTTCCTCCCAACGGTGCGCCAAAAAGCTCTTCGTAGGTGGGTTTCCGGCCGGAAATAATTGGCATCGGCTTGATGTTTAAAATTGCCTCGCGAAGTTTTTGATTTAAATATTCGTAAAAACTCATCTCTTCGTCAATTGCCTGTTTCCTGGCAATATTCAAAAGAGTCGGCTCAAAATAAGTGGTGGTGCGAACGTAATTAACCGGCATATTGTCATTTTAGCAACAAGCTGACAAAATGTCAAGATGCCGGTTTTCATAACTAACCCGTGCGGACTAGCTAAATTATTTTATTGTTCCTATGTCCAAAGCCTGATTCGCTCCTCCGACACCAAAGAAATTACCAACTAAATTAATAAATGCCCAGGCCAAAAAGACTACAACCAGCCCAATTAAAGCGGCTGTGATTGTCCCTTTTGCGGCTTCTGTCCCTCCTTTATCACCACCGGACATAATCCACTTGAAACCACCAAATACTAAAAATACAAAAGCTAGAACAAGAGCAAGAACTAAGATGGCCTGAATGCCGGCCATAACGGCCTTACTAAGGGTGATGTCACACAATGCGCCAGCCATCGCCCCTCCGGAGCATAAATTAATAGAGTCGGCCATAACGGGCGAGGCATAGACAAAACTTGCTACTGTTGCGGTTAATAGTGCTAATTTTTTCATAAATTCACCACCTTTCCTTACGGTTCATAAGTAATCGTAATTTCTTCTTCGGAAGAATTGCCATTTTCATCAACAGCAATAATGGAAATT
>CAYHSW010000057.1:0-3397 GCA_964359405.1 uncultured Gammaproteobacteria bacterium
TTGTGACAATTATTACAAATAAAACCGTCGTTTCTGGCAATAAATTTCATCTTTCTTGTTCTTTTCTAACTTGTTTCACAAAAGCATTTATTGAATTTTTTTCAAACCCCAAAACATCCAAAAGTTTATGCCCCATGGTCAGCCCCGCTTCCATTTCCGGCTGGACAACATAATTTACTCCAAGAGCATAGAGATGAAGGCGGTCTTCGTCAAAATGAGACCGGCAAATGATGGGCATTCCCGGTTTTAGAGACAAAGTGTGAGAAATCACCAACTCCTGCGAGTGCCGGTCGGGAACGGCCACCACCACTCCCACTGCCCGGTCGGTGCCGGCAGCTTTTAAAACATCAAGATCGGCCGGATCGCCCAAAATCGTCTCCGCGCCCGTAGAATTTAATTCATTTATAATGTTGGGGTTATAATCAACAATAACATATGGAGCCCCGGCCAGTGCCAAAATCCTGGAAATCTGCCGCCCCACCCGTCCATGACCGCAAATAACGATATGATTCGAATAATTTTTTAAAAAGGCCGGGTTTTGATGGTCTACCTCGGCAAAAAACTTGGTAAATAATTTCGGCGACCATTTTCGCGCCAACTCTTTGATCTTTTCAAAAAACGGCAGTCCCAAATTAATAATGGTCGGAGAAACCGCGAGGTTAATAATTGCGACCATCCTCAAAAAAGAATTTTGATCGGGCGTAATAAGATTGTTACTCAGAGCAGTGAGACCAATCACAAGGGCAAACTCCCCCACGCCGGCAACGGCGAATCCGACTTCCGTGGCGGTTTTTAAATGGTATTTAAACTTAAAAGCAATAATCGTCGAGACAATAATTTTTATTATAAAAATTAAGGCTGAAGCAATAATCAAATTCGACAAATTATTCAAATTAGTCAAATAAGACAAATTTGTCCCCAGACCGATCCCGACAAAAAAGATAACTGCAAAAACGTCCCGCAGGGGCCGGATTTCGGCAAAAACGGTATGGTTTTGAGCGCTCTCGGCAATAATCAAGCCGGCAATAAAAGCCCCGATGGCAATGGACAACCCGGCAAATCCGGCAAGAGTCGCCGAGGTTAAAATAATAACAATGATTGTCAGAGAAAAAATTTCCCGGTTGTTTATCTTTGCCACTTTATCCAAAACTTGTGGTAAAACTTTTTTGCCAAGAAATATAATAAGATAAAGAATAATTGTCGATTTTAAAACTCCAATTATAATTGGACTAATTAGTCCAGTTTGTCCAATTTGTCCAATTATTATCAAAGCGGGGATAACCGCCATGTCCTGGGTCATAAGCCAGCCGATGGCAATTTCTCCAAGAAGCGTGTCTGTTTTGCCTTTTTCCATAAGAACTTTGGCAATAACCGCAGTTGAAGCCATGGAAAGAGCATAGGCAATAATCAAATTATGAAAAATTAAAAAGAAAATACCTGTTGTGATAATTATTTGAAGGAGGGCCCCAAAAATGGCAATCTTTTTAACCCGCAGTAAGCGCCTAAACGAGAATTCAAGGCCGATGGAAAATAATAACAGTGTCAGACCGAGCTGGCCGACCGCTTCATTGGCCGAAGGTTGCAAAATACTGCCAAAGACTGCCCCGACTAAAACTGCAGCCACTAAATAACCGGAAATCAGAGGCTGCTTGAACCGCCAGGCAATTAAGCCTCCGGCAATTGCCGTCAAAAAAATCGCAAAGATCTGAATGATCACTCTCTTAGTTTAGCACTTTTTGTAATTCTTCAGGAAGCGGTGACGTGAAGGTTAATAATTCGTTAGTTATTGGATGTTTAATTGTTAAACTTTGCGCGTGTAAAAATAATCGCGGGCAGAATTTCAGATCTTCTCGATTTTGTTTTCTCCCGCCATAAATCGGATCACTGACAATCGGATGATTAATATATTTCATATGAACCCGGATTTGATGAGTTCTCCCCGTCTTGGGAGTTATTTCAAGTAACGTAAAAGTCTTAAGTGCCGTAAGAATCTTATATCTGGTTTCCGCCTCGCGCCCGCCGGGAAAAATACCGAATTTCATTCTGTTAAACGGATTTCGTTCAATTGGAGCATTTATTGTTCCGGCTGCAGGATCAACAATGCCATGGACCAAAGCCAGATATTTTTTTCCCGCTAAGCGGGACTGAAATTGTGATTTTAAGTTTAAATAAGCGCTTTCTGTTTTGGCAATAACCAAAACTCCGGATGTGTCTTTATCAAGCCGATGAACTATGCCTGACTTTTCATAAAATTCTGTACTTACAAGGGTCCGACCCTTGTTTTGGCGCGTATCAATCCACTTTTGAATTGTTTTTTGATTACTATTTGTTTCCGCATTATTAACTGTTATGCCGTATGGTTTATCAATGACTAAAAAATTTTCATCTTCGAAGATAATTTTGGGGTTCATTACTTGCCTTTTCTCTTTGCACAATTCACGCAAAGAGTGGTCATGGGTATCGCCGCCAGGCGGTCGGTGTTGATCATTTTATGGCACTTATCGCAAGTGCCGTAATTGCCAATTTTAATCTTAGTCAATGCTTTGCGCGTCTCGATCAAAACCATGTTCATCTGGTTAATTAAAACTTGAGTCCGTTCATGCCCCGCTTTTTGATTGGCCTCGGAATCATTGGCGGCCTGATCCAAAAGCCGGGACTTATCTTCAAACGGATCCTCTTTTTTGAGCTCTTTTAGTTGATGCTCTACATTATTCTTGCGATCCTCAAGATATTTTTTAATTCCTGTTAAAACTTGTGACGGAAATTTAATCATAACTCTTGTAAATTTATTATAACGGATTAAAAATAAAAAGACACCCCCAACTGCAACAACGGGTAGATTTATAGCAAATGTAAAGGTCAAAAACAAGAGAGCCGGCAAGCCGGATTTCTCAAATAATTTACGCCATTCCGGAAAATTTCTGATTTTACGGTTCAAAAACAGAATTACTAATAAAAGTAGGAAATACATTCCGGCAAGTTGATATTTATTTTGCCCCAGATAGCCAAAAATCGCCAAAACCACAACCGGCTGGACAAAAAGATCGGCCAATTCCCAAAAATCTTTTTTGGCAATTCTGGCGTTAACCGCTAAAAGCAGGACCACTCCCATAATTGTTCCCGGGAGGGCAAAACCGGGATATTTAATAAACAAAAGCCAGCGGCCGAAATCAAAACCAAACCCGCCAAAATTGGAAATAATGTATCCGGCCCGGCCTAAAAGAGCCCCGAAAAAGACCGCCATAATCATGGCGTCAATTATTTTTTCCTCATTAAGCGCCGCTTCGCGGGCGCGCCGCCACAATAAAAAAGAAGAAATTAAAAATCCGAATCCCAAGCTTATACCAAAAGACGACATACTTTACGGATTTTAAGGGTAAACACGATTAATATCAAT
>CAYHSW010000057.1:3407-5000 GCA_964359405.1 uncultured Gammaproteobacteria bacterium
AGACCCGGTTCACCCCGAAAAGATCGGAAAGAGTCCCGGATAAAAGAACCGGGAGAATAAAAACCAGCCCGCCCATGGCCGTCAAAACCCCATAAACCCGGCTACGGACCTCCTCCCCGGTCCCCGACTGTAAAATTGTGTTGCAGGAAACATCCACCAAAGCGTTGAAAAAACCCAGAAGAAATAAGACCGATTGGGCCAAAATTAAGTTAGGAACAAAACCCAAAAGAAACATCCCCGCGCCTGCGCCGACCACTCCGACGGGAATGATTTTTGAAGGCGTTATTTTAAGTTTAGAAATTACCAGAGCCCCCAAAACAATGCCAAAAATCGCCGGACCCAAAAGAAAAACCGAAGCGTCATTGACCTTTATTTTTAAGACCTTGTCCGCAAACCCCGGCAAGAGAGTGGAAAGGGTGGCGATAATCGTTTGTGACCCGACAAGAAGCCCCATGGCCAGCATTATTTTCGGATGCTCCAGAACATAGTTTTTGCCCTCAATAAACTCCAATATCAAAGAAGATTTTCTTTTCAGATCGGGAATTCCCGCCTGTTTGGGAAGCTGGGTAATATTGTAACTGGCCAACAAGTAAAAAAGGAAAACAAAAACTATCGTCAAATTAAGACCAAACATGGACAAAAGCGGCCCGGCCAAAAGCCCCCCGCCCAGCATGGTCACAAAAATCGTCATCATAAAAACTCCGTTGGCGGTGACTAAATCTTTTTTGGAAACCAATGTGGGAATAATCGGGGCTTCGGCGGGGACAAAAAACTGGGTGATTAAAGAAATTAAAACCGCCAGAAAATAAATAAAGAAAATCGTCTCGCCCGTTAAAAGAAATAACAAAACAACCAGGGCGCGGGAAAAATTAGTAATAAAAAGAACGGCTTTTTTGTTGTAGCGTTCGACGATCACTCCGGCAAGGGAGCCGAAAAGAGCCTGAGGGACAATAAATGATAAGGTCAAAAGGGACACGGCGGTGTTTTTGCCGGTCAGGTTATATGTTTGGATGGCGAGAATAAAAGTTAGAAGATTGATGCCAACTTGGGAAAAAAACTGGGCCGACCAAAGGGAGCGGAAGGCGGAATTTTTTAACAGCATCCTTCTATATTAGCAAAATTTAACCAATTGTGTTATCCTTAAAATCACCTTATGACTGCCACCGCTCATGCCCTGGTCGGAGCCGCGATCGCCGCCAAAATTGCCGATCCGGCGATTGCTTTGCCGGTCGCTCTTGCTTCCCATTTTGTTTTTGACAAACTCCCCCATTGGGATGTGATGACTGAAGCAGATCGCGGCAATCATAAAGCGATTTTTATCAAATCAACAATTGATGTTCTTGTTGGCTTTGGCATAATTTTTCTTCTTTTCCATAATTCGCCGAATTTTTTACTCATCTGCCTGGGGGCTTTTGCGGCCCAACTGCCGGACTGGCTTGAGGTTCCGGCACTTTTAGGCTTTAAATTCAGACCGTTTGAATTAAATTACCGGTTTCAACACTGGGTTCATGACGTCGGTTTTAACTCCCGCCTCAAAGCCCCCTGGGGCGTGATCACCCAACTCATCGTCGTTTTAATCTTCCTCTTCTGGGC
>CAYHSW010000058.1:0-2567 GCA_964359405.1 uncultured Gammaproteobacteria bacterium
CTGTAAATCTCGCGTCCGAAAGGACTACCCAGGTTCGAATCCTAGCCCGTGCACTATGAAAAACGTAGAAAATAAAATTGCTGTTATGATTGGCCCGCCGGGGGTGGGTAAGAATACTATTGGCGATTTAATTAATTCAAGATTAAAAGGTGTCTACTGCTTAGACGGAGATAATTTTATTTCTCAAAATGGAATTGCACGCCTTCAAACAGGGCTGTGGAACAATGACGATAGGCGAGAATATTTAGGTCTTATGGCAACAAAAGTGGCAGAGAGAGCAGGAAATGGCGATAGAATCGTTATTGCAGACGCGATGACAACAAGATGGATGCGAGAGTTTTTTGAGAATCAAGTTAGATGTCAGGGGAATTTTACCCTTGCTTGGATTTTAGTAACAAGAAAATTTGCGAAAGGGGAAATTGAAAAAATGATTGCGGAAAGGGCGGCTGTTGGGCACCCAATGAACAGTATGGAAGTTTTCCGAAAATATTTTGACGCTTTTGAGACTATTTCACAAAAACACTTAATCCTTAGTAACCCTGGCCCACGTGGCGGAGAAAATAAGTTGTTAAAAGAAGTCAGAAAAATCTTAAGTAAAATATATAATGACTAATTTTTTATTTACAACTAAAGGTTTTATAAAAAAGTTAAACGAGGACCAAATTGGGATTCGTATTTTTGGTGATAAGACAAGAATCTGCATTTGTGACGGACACTGGGGAATGGAAGCTGCACAAATAGCGAAGGCTGCCTGTCTGAAAGCCAAAAGTTTTCCAGATAATAAATCGACGGCAATAGAATTAGTTGAGAAGATCCAAAAAGAAATATTTGATAAATTTGGCCGTTCTAAAATGGATCCCGAAAAGGATTTCACTCCGGAGACGAGTCTGTTAGCAGTTGAAATTGATTCAAAAAATCAGTTAACTATTTTGTCTTATGGTGATTGCAGACTAATGGTAAGTCGCAAGGAAAAAATAGTTTTCCAACTCAAAACCATAAAAACCTGGTTGGGGGCTTTTTCGTTTCTTGGATTACGAAATCGTTTATCAGTTAATAAGGCTATTATTTTTAAGAGAATTACTTGTAAGACTAACGATCTAGTTTGGCTATTTACTGATGGGATTGATGAATGTGTATATGAAAAACCCACCATCTCATTTATATGGCTTGCCAAAACAGGGTCCAATCATAGCAATGTAAAAATGATTATTAAGAAAGTTGTTGAAGAGGTCAAGCGTTTTGGTGCAGAAGATAATGCTAGCATTGCTATAATAAAGTGCTAAAATAAATATATGGATAAAATTGAGGAATTATTAACTAGAGGAGTGGAGAATATTATTCCCAATAGGGGAGAGCTGGAAAAAGTTTTACGCTCCGGAAAAAAATTAAATATTTATTTTGGAATTGATGTTACCTCGCCAAAAATTCATATTGGACACGGAGTCCCACTACGTAAACTTCAAAAACTTATTGAACTTGGCCACAATATAACTTTGCTCTTCGGAGATTTTACTACCAAAGTAGGGGACACTTCAGATAAAGAATCTGAACGGCCGCGACTTACCGATGAAGAAATCACCCAAAATGTTGCCACCTATAAACAACAGGCTGGAAAAATTGTTGATTTAAGTAAAATAATGGTTCGTTTTAACAGCGAATGGTTGTCAAAACTAAACCTCGCAGATATTCTTTCGCTATATCAACATTTTTCTCTAAATGATTTTATTTCGCGTGAACTGATTAAAAAAAGACTCGTGGCCGGTGGCCACATAAAATTGGATGAAGTTACATATCCAATGATGCAAGGATATGACAGTTATTTTATGGACACAGATCTTCAAATTGGCGGGACCGATCAAACTTTTAATATGCAAGCCGGTCGGACACTTCAAAAAGATTTAAGGAGCAAAGAATCTTTTGTCTTAGCCACGGGCTTTTTAGAAGGAACTGATGGGCGGAAGATGAGCAAGTCATGGGGAAACGCGGTGTGGATTGAAGATCCGCCTGACGATATGTTTGGCAAAATAATGTCGCTGCGGGATGAATTAATTGACCAATATTTTACTTTGGCCACCAATTTACCATTGGATCAAATTCCCAAAGACGGTCATCCAATGGAACTTAAAAAACAATTGGCCCATCAAATTGTGACGGAGTTGCATAGTAAAGATTTGGCTGATGCGGCGCAAACGAATTTTGAAAACACGTTTCAAAAAGGAGAAATTAATGATGCGGTGGAAATAAAAGCCACGACAGTGGAAGATTTAATTGCCAATAAAATTATTGAAAGTAAATCTGAATGGAAAAGACTGGTTAAGGAGGGGGCTGTCGAATGTGATGGAGTAAAAATAACCGATACGAACACTTTAATAAAAGGCACTTATAAAATTGGTAAAAAAAGATTTATAAAAGTTGTATAATTAGCTTATGGACGACAAATTAAATCAAATTAAACAACTGATTATTCCGGTTTTAAAAAGTGCCGGAGTTAGTAGGTCGTCAATTTTCGGATCCTACGCCCGGGGTGATTTTAATGTCAACAGCGATATTGATTTGTTAGTTAATTT
>CAYHSW010000058.1:2667-4943 GCA_964359405.1 uncultured Gammaproteobacteria bacterium
TTGAGACAAAATAAGGGTTTGTGGAAGGTGATTGTGATCATCTCATCTTTGGCACTTCTTATTACTTCGTTTTTGCCTGTGTTATCATTATTTCAATGACGTTGGACTCCCCGATACAATATGTCCCCAAAATTGGCCCTGTTATGGCGGGAAAACTGTCCAAACTAAATATAAACACGGTTGAGGATTTATTAAATCATTTGCCAAGTCATTACAATGACTTTACGAACATCAGTAATATTTCTACTATCCAAGCGGGGGAGTTTATTACAGTTAAAGGTGAATTAATTGAAATAAAAAATCAATATACTCACGGCGGGTTTATTTTACAAAAAGGGACAATTAAAGATGAAACCGGGACTATTGATTTAATGTGGTTTAACCAGCCGTTTTTGATAAAAAGTTTTAAGAAGGGTGAAACTTATACTTTTCAAGGCAAAGCGGATTTGACCGGAAGAAAATTGGTTATCAAGTCGGCAAAAAGAGGAGAAGGTTTTGCCCCGGTTTACCCGGAAACATTAGGCGTTACCAGCAAATGGTTATCGGGACGGGTTGATTATTTGTTAAAAAATTTAACCATAGTTGATTATTTACCCTGCGATTTAATGGAATTGTCAGAAGCCTGGCATAAAATTCACTTCCCCGGTAATCTGAACGAAGCGGAAGAAGCCAGAAAAAGATTAATTTTCAATGAGGTTTTAATTTCCCAATTAATTTCAAAAAGGCGCAAAGAACAATGGCAAGAAACTAAATTGGCGCATAAATTAAAAATTACTGAAAATCACGATGCTCTTGATAAATTTGTTAAAAATTTGCCATTTGTTCTAACTAAATCCCAACGGGATGTTATTAATGATATCTATCAGGATCTGACCCGCGATAAACCCATGAACCGGCTATTACAGGGAGATGTAGGCAGCGGCAAGACTGTGGTTGCGGCTCTCGCCATGCTCGCCACCCAACTAAATGGTTTTAAAGCCGTCTTAATGGCCCCGACGGAAATTCTTGCTGAACAACATTATAAAACATTGACCGGTATGGGATTAAAAGTTGGCATTGCCACCGGTAGTAAAAAAATAATTGATGCCGACGTTTTGGTCGGCACCCACGCGCTATTAAACCTTAAACTTTTAAACCTCGGACTTGTTGTTATCGATGAGCAACACCGATTTGGTGTGTCACAAAGAGCTAAACTGTTAGCAATGACTGAGGGTCACACTCCTCATACTTTGACTATGACGGCGACGCCGATCCCGCGGACAATTGCTTTGACAATGTTCGGCGATCTGGATATTTCTCATTTGAACGAACTTCCAACAGGCCGGCTTCCTGTTAAAACCTGGGTTGTTCCGGAAACCAAACGCGAGGCGGCATATGATTGGATTAGAGAACAGGTCACAAGGGATAGGGCACAGGTTTTTATTATATGTCCCTTTATTGAGCCGTCGGAGACATTACAAACAATAAAATCCGCTAAAATAGAATTTGAGAAAATAAAATCCGTCTTCGCCGGATTTAAGGTTGGTTTATTGCACGGCAAATTGAAGCCGAAAGAAAAGAACGAAGTGCTGGCTGATTTCCTAAATAAAAAATTTGATATATTGGTTGCCACGCCGGTTGTTGAAGTCGGAGTGGACATTCCCGGGGCAACCATAATGGTTATTGAGGACGCCGACCGTTTTGGCCTGGCACAACTTCATCAAATGCGTGGTCGCGTTGGCCGCAATGATCAACAATCTTATTGTTTGTTGTTTGCATCAGAAAATTCCGGCCGGTTAAAAGCCCTTGAAAAAACCAACTCCGGGTTAGAATTGGCTGAAATTGATCTAAAAATTAGAGGTCCGGGTCAAATTTTTGGAGTCGAGCAACACGGCGACTTCAATTTTAAAACCACTGAGTTTGATCCCAAAATTATTGTTGAAGCCGGCGACTTCGCGACAAAAATCTACCCAAAACTCGACCAATTTCCCTTATTGAAGAAAAAACTGGAAAAAGTTACAATATCAGAGGTACAACCAAACTGATTCTGGACAAGCCAGAATGACATATGACACCATTACCAAAACGCAAGTTATCAACAAGAAGACAGGGAAACAGACGGGCGAGTTTTAAAGTGAAAACCGCCGGACTGGCGGTGTGTTCCAAGTGTAAAAAGCTAAAATATGGGCACAGTCGGTGTAAAGAATGCGGTTTTTATAAATGAAAACAAAGGCTGACCCCCGCCACATCCAAAGGCAGAAGATAATTTCCGAACTTTTTGAGTACCAATTCCGGCA
>CAYHSW010000059.1:0-1391 GCA_964359405.1 uncultured Gammaproteobacteria bacterium
TTTGCGCGTTTGCGACGCAATCTGTACTTTTTAAACTTTTAAACTTTTGAACTGTTTCTGTTAAACTTTCAACCGTTTGTTCGTTAAAAAAATACCCCGTTTTATTTTCAATCACCGTTTCCGTCACTCCCCCGGCGCGATACGCAATCACCGGTTTGCCGTAACTTTGCGCCTCGACAGCGACAATGTTAAAGTCATCCTCACCCGGGATTATAACAGCGCGACATCTTTCATAATAACCTTTCACCTGCTCATCTGTCAAATGCCCCAAGAATTCAATATTATTTTTACTTAAATTTTTTAATCTGTTTAACTCTCTACCCGAGCCGATTATTTTTAGAGGCAATCCTAATTTGTTAAATGCTTTCACCGCAATATCAATTCTTTTATTTGGGACAAGTCTCGAAACAATAAGAAAAAAGAGGTCTTCTTGCTTCGCAAGAGGACCTCTTGCGAGATCAACCGGCGGATAAATCACATCACTCTCGAGACCGTAATATTTTTTGATTCGATTTTGTACAGTTTTAGAAATTGCAATGTACCTATCTGGCCGGTGGCAAATGATTTTGTCGTACCATCTTAAATAATTAATCATCGGCTTAGAAATAAATTTTAAGAATGGCTTGTTGGAGAAATATTGGTCGTAACCGGACCAGAGATAGCTTGTCGGGGTTAAACAATAACAAATATGTTTTGTCTGCGGTTTTGTGATTATTGCTTTGGCGAATTCATGAGTCACTGAAATTACAACGTCGTATTCGTCAAAATTAAAGGTCTCAAAGGCCGAACCCATTAAAAATGGATAATATTCATGCGCGGTTTTGGGAATGGGAAGTTTTTGGATAAAAGATGTTCTCACGTCGAACACTTTAGCCCATGGAGCCGCGATTGAATCGTAAACAGATGTGTACAACGGAGCATCGGGAAAAATCTCGTGCAACGCCAATAATACTCTCTCCGCCCCACCAAATTTATTTATTCTGTCATAGACTAAGGCTGTTTTCATAGACTTTAAATGTTTGTTCTACCATTCTTTTCCAACTATATTTTGCAGCCTGTTTATAACCGAGAGCGACCATTTCTTTTAATCTTTTTTTATTGGCTAAAACTTCTTTAATTTTTGCGGCAATTTTTTGAGGATCGGTATGGTCGAAATATTCGGCAGCATTACCGTTTATTTCGTGAAAGACAAGGGTGTCTGAGAGAATAACCGGGCAACCAACGGACATGGCTTCAAGGGGCGGGATGCCAAACCCTTCCATTTTGGAAGCGCTTACAAAAGCTTCGGCATTTTTATACCAACCGACAATCTCGCAGTTCGGCACTTCGCCGATTAAAACGGTGTTGTCCGAACGGGGGAGACGTGGGTAAAAGAAACTATCATTCCCGAT
>CAYHSW010000059.1:1491-4913 GCA_964359405.1 uncultured Gammaproteobacteria bacterium
ATAGCCGAATTTTTTAATTTCAAAAAACCACCAGGGCAAGGTGGAAACCCGTCCTGTCCGGTAATGATCCGGAATTAAATCATGGATGGTAGACAAAGTTTTCTTAAAATAAAATATCGGGAAATTAACGTATGGCACGTGCAATAAGTCAAGGTTTTCTTTGTAAAATAATACCGGCATAATAATTTGCTCAGAAATTGTGTGCCAATGGACATTGCATTTAACTTTCTTCCAGTTTTTTGGCATTTCCAGAGTTTCAAAAGTCGGAGAATTCAAAAACCACACAAATTCCTGATCATGAGGTAAATATTTAAATAGCGCGCGGATATACCGTCCAACTCCTGTCTCATTCCACAATCTGGCATCAATTCCTATACGCATTAATCTTTATTTTTCCGTAGCTTGTTAGCAAAATCAATTCCAAAAAAGACAATTAATCGAAAAAACTCGGAGTATTGCAAACGATAATGTTTATCATAAAAAATTTTCATGGCGTTGTAACGAGCAGTCTTCCAAATTGTTTGAGTTTTTTGGTCAGCACGAGAGGTGCTTGCCCGCCAATAATGAATTAATTTAACAGTGGGGTTAAACATGACTTTATAACCCAGTTCTTTGACCCGGTAACACATTTCCAAATCCTCGCCATAAGAAAAGTAATCCTCATCGAACCACCCAATAAGATCAAGTAATCTTTTTTGAATTAATAAAAATGTCCAGGAGCAGGCATCAATCTCGTGAATAATGTTTTGATATTTTGGATAATAAGATGACGGTAGCCCCAAAAAATATAAAAGAGAATTTAGCGGTGTCGGGAAACCCCGATGGCAGGCATAATAAAGTTTACCGTTTGGCAATTCTGTCAGGCAAGTTGAGATACCAATTTTGAGATTTGAATCCATAAACTCGACCATTGTTGAGATTGTGCCCGGAAAGGCTTTGGTGTCCGAATTTAAAAATAAAACATACTCGCCCTTAGCAAGTTTGCGGGCGGCGTTATTCCCCCGGGTATAACCGTCATTGATATTTCTTTTTATTATTTCTACTTTTGGAAACTCTTTTTCAACCATCGTCACTGAGCCGTCAGATGAATTATTATCCACGACGATAATTTGGCAAGAATACGCTATTGACTTTAGGCATTGCCAAAGCAGCTCACGAGTATTGTAATTTAAAATAATAATACTAAGTTTTGGCACTTTCATAAATTTTACTTAGGTCGATCGCGATCGCCTTCCAGTCATATCTTTCCTTAATCAGATTCTTGGCATTTTCGACAATTTTTTTAAATAATTTTTTATCTTTTATTAATCTTATAACAAGTTCAGCGATTTCTTTCGGCGTTTCCCCGATCAATATATTCTCACCGTTTGTAACTTCAAGGCCGCTGGCACCAACAGGGGTGGTCACAACCGGGACCCCGGCAGACATGGCTCCCAAGATTTTGAGCCGCGTTCCCCCCGGCCCATGAAGCGGGGCCACAAAAATTGTTCCTTCATCATAGGATCTTACAACCGCCTCGACATCTGATTTATCCTGTTCAATCACTTCAACGCCTTCACTTTCCAGTTCGTTAACCTTGAAATGAGCATTGGTCCGGGCATTCTGTCCGATTATCCGGCATCTGGCATCCGGGTAGACTTTTCTTATCAGGGGAAACACTTCTTTCGCCAAAAAGACCGCCCCTTCAACATTTTGCATCCACAAAAAATTACTTTGGTAAAAAATCAACGGATTTTTAACGGCCGGTTTCTTTTCCGGATTATAAAGATTGGCAAGATCATCACCCGGAGCATTGGGAATAATATCCACCTTTAAGCCGGGAACGGATTTTTGCATAGTTTTTTTGTCGGCCTCGGAAACGGCGATGACCCTTTTCGCTTCTTTCCAAAATCTTGTTTCCCAATATTTAAGTTTGACAACATCAATATAAAAAAGCGGTTTTAAAAACCACCATTTTAAATTGGAAACATAATGCTGATAAACGGCGTATTCAATTGTCTGGTCGACAAGAACAACCGGGATTGGGGTGTCTGCCGGTATGTGCGGCCTTAAATAAAATGTTTCCACATGGATAACATCAAATTTTTCTTTATTTAGTTTTTTTGCCAAAAATATCTGGGCCTCATTTGAAAGATTACGCATAACTAAAAACGGGTACAGACTAAATCCGGTTTTTATAATATTTCTGAAATTAAACGGCTTTTCAGAACGATAAAAAAAGATAACTTCCTTACAATATTTTTTCATCTCCGAAGCGTACTTTTCCTCCCCCTTTTTTATAAAGGAAACCAAAGTAATGTCGTGTTTCTTAGAAAGATGTTTTATTAAATTATAGGAGCGGATCTGGCCCCCGGAGTTGGGAGGATAAGGAAGGTACAGTGTCAGCATCAAGATCTTCATTTGCGGATTTCAAAAATAATATATTTATCCGTGTAAGCGTGGAGAATATACGGCTTACGCTGATCTTTAATATGGGATTTAATATATTCCGGAGTTTCACTGTTTAATAACATCTCTTTTTCAAGAGTGTCAAATTTAACACTGACATAAAAATCCGCGCCTCTTTTGGCCATTTCGGAAATGTTGCCTTCCATCACCGGCCAACCGGACCGGTTTGTCTGGTATAAAAAGGCCGTATCTCCGCTGTACGGAGCGATAACAAGAGCTTTTGCCGGAGCGATATTATTGACAATTTTTCCGGCTTCAACAATTTCCGGATGATTAATATTATAGTAATCTCTTACCTGGTACCATCCAAGACCAATCATAAGTAAAAACGAAACAATTGCCAATAATTTAGCAATATAATTATTTTGTAAAAGTTGTTCCAAGCCTAATCCAACCATGATGGCAATGGCGGGAAAAATAATTATTTGGTAATAATCGTGTTGAACGTTTCCGGTGGCAAAAACAAACATAAAACTAAAAGACGACAGCAAAAATAATACTAAAAATTTTGGGGCTTTAATCAGTCCAAAAGCAAAAGGAATTAACCCCCAATAGCCAAGAATTAACCGGCCGATTCTGTCACCAAACAACCATTGCCAGAAGGCTCCCTTAAAACGGATTCCGTTACCGTTAAACAGCCATGCACTCGCAGGAATAGCCTCCGGGAACTGTTGGATCCATAAACGCCACAAAATTAATGGAATTAAACTTAACATTCCAAAAAAGATTAATTTTCGATTTAAAAATATTACGGGGGCAATTAAAAATATTGCATATGGCTTTGCCAATAAAGCCAATGAGGCCAATATGACAAATAAGACAAATCGATTATTTAAGGCAAACCAAATGGCCCCGAGAGAAAAGGTGACCATTGTAGGTTCCGGCAAAACCGTTCGCGAAAAATAAATATTATAAGGAATAAAGGCAAACGCCGCCGCGACCAAATAAGCCGCCCGCCGGGAAACCAGTTTTCT
>CAYHSW010000060.1:0-4681 GCA_964359405.1 uncultured Gammaproteobacteria bacterium
AAAAAAAATCTTTACAGTCCTTCATATTATTATCACAAGGAAAGAGACCGGTATTACAAATTTTTATTGGCGTCTTTAGATAAAAAAAATTTGACCTATTTTGTCTCGTTTTTTGAAGAGGCTCTTGTTTATTCTCAGGCGTCTGTTTTAAAAACGGCTGTTGAGATAAAACGAAGCGAATTCATCACCAAATTTCCGGTAGGCGAGACTAATGAAATTATTTTAAAACCCCTTATTAAGCAGAAGAAACTGCAGTTTAAGACCTTTTTAAAAATTACTAAGAATAAAATCGCCAGGCAGACGCTTGTTGATTACCTTCAAAATGCGGTCGAACAAAAAATAATCGTCAAAGAGGATGTTGGCAGGACGACATTTTATTCACTTAACTTAAATCTTCCCGAAGAGGAAATTATTAAAAAATGGGTCGGTAATTTACACTCAAAACTTCCATATCTCCCGGCAGAATTCCTCAATCCATAATTGGGTCTTGACAAGGTATGGGGAATAGTGATTTACTGGTAATGACATGAAAAAGGTTCTTGCAGTTTCTCTCGGAATTCTGGTTTTAAGTGTGGTTCTTCTTTTTAAGACTTCAACGGTTTATGCCGAAGCCTATGGTTGGAGCCCTGATGTTAATAAAAGCACGACTCAAACTCCCGGAGTTTGCGGTCCCGGTACCTCAGTAGCGCCTATTTTGTACCAACCTAATCACCCTGCTTTGCCTCAACCAACCGGGGCGGGGCAAATAAGGTTGCAGTGGACTAAGGTTCCCGGCGCCAGCGGCTACATTGTTTATTATGGCTTGTCCCCAAAGAATTATATTTATTCCGTGCAGTTGTCGAGCTCCAGCGAGAGTTATACTATCGGCTATTTAGCCAACAAGACGTATTATTTTACGGTCAGATCCAAAAGCGGGTGTGCGGTTGGCGCAGCGTCTAAAGAATGGGGGGCAAGGCCTAACGGCGGCGGAGCTTTTATAACTAAAGCGGCTGTTGGGGCGGTTCCCTTGCAAAGGACGACGACGCCAAGTTTTGTTGCTCCTAAGCAGGTTCCCGTCGAGACGGAAGTGACGGCACCACCAGTGGTTGCCCCTAGGGCGCCAGTTGCTCCGAAAGCGGTTGCTCCGGTGAGTAATCCCGGTCTTTTTGAATCAATTTTAAATTTCTTTGGGGGCCTCTTTAAATAAAACATGGCTCTGGTTCGGCGCTTGATGAAAAGTGAACTCCTTAAGGGGAGTTTTTTAATTTTTATCGCCGGAAATCTCGGCAACCTCGGCAACTTCTTATACAGTCTGTCTATGGTTCGGCTTCTTGGCCCGGAAATCTACGGCGAACTGGGGGCAATTTTATCGCTTTTTAGTCTTTTTGCCGTCCCCCTCGCCATTCTTTCTCTTATTGTTGTCAAAACAACCGCCGCCTTTTACGGCCGGGGAGAACTTGAAAAATTGGGGTCATTTTTGCGTTCCCAGCAAGCGAAAGTTTTTTTAATAGGGACAATCGGCGCCGTCATAATAATTGGCGCCGGGCCATTAATTCAAAATTTTCTCAAACTGGATTCGTTTTTGCCGGTTCTTTTTCTTGGGAGCATTTTTCTTATTAGCGGACTTAGCACCGTCAATAAAGGGGCCCTGCAGGGGACGCTCGCTTTTTCTTCTTTAACCATAAACAGCATAACGGAAACGGGAATTAAGTTAATTTTGTCGGTTATTCTTGTTTATTTTGGCCTGCAACTGGGAGGAGCCTTGGCCGGACCGGTAATGGCCGCCGCCGCCGGTTATTTATTGGCCTCCTGGCAACTGCGCAAGATTAAAAAGAATTCCGGATCAAAAGAAAAAACTTCTTTGGCCACTATTTGGCGGGAAGCTTTTTCCCCGGTTCTTCTGACAACTCTGACTTTAACAATATTTTTTACCATGGATGTGGTTTTAGTCCGGCACTTTTTTCCCGCCGTTGAGGCGGGGGAGTATGCCGCTCTTGCCAATCTTGGCAAAGTCGGGTATTACATCGTCGGCCCGATCATGATGGTCATGTTTCCCCTTATTTCCGCCCGCGCCAACCAACGGCGGTCTTACCTTTTGCCTCTTCTTGGCAGTCTTGTTTTAAGTCTTGGCGCCAGTTTGGTCATAATTTTTATCTTTCTGTTTTTCGGCCAGCCGATAATAAATCTTCTTTACGGGGAAAAATATCTCGGCGCGGTCCCATATCTTAGCCTTTATTCATTTTATATGGCCATCTACGGCTTAAACGCGATTTTGACTTATTTTGTTCTGTCTATTTCCTATTACCGCCCGATCCCTGTTTTATTTTTAATTTCCCTCTTGCAGGGGGTCTTGATTTTTTTCTTCCACCAATCTATATTCCGGGTGATAGGGGTAAATATAATAATCAGCGCGTTATATTTTCTTGTTATCACAATTTTTATTTTATGGAAAGTAAAATCAAAGCCCACAAACTTTCTTTGATAATTCCGGCGTATCGTCAGGAAAAGACGATTATCAAAGATCTCCGCCGCATTGAAAAAACCTTAAAACAAATAAGATACCCTTTTGAAATAATCATTGTTGTTGACGGTTACGGGGACAACACTTTCCGGACAATAAAAAAGGCAAAATTCGCCAATAATATTATGGCGACGGTCTATATGAAAAACCAGGGCAAGGGTTATGCCGTCCGGCATGGCATGAGCAGAGCCACCGGTGACTATGTGGCTTTCATCGATGCGGGGATGGAGATTGACCCGGGCGGTATTTCCATGCTTTTGGAGCACATGGAGTGGTACAACGCGGATATTATCGTCGGTTCCAAACGACACCCGGCTTCGATGGTTACTTACCCTCCCGTCAGGCAAATCTTGAGTTTAATCCACCAAATCTTAGCAAGATTTCTTTTTCATTTAAATGTCCGGGATACCCAAGCGGGACTCAAAATTTTTAAGAAAAAAGTTTTGAAAAAAATTCTGCCGCGGCTTTTGGAAAAGCATTACGCTTTTGATTTGGAAATTTTAACAGTTGCCAACCGGTTGGGCTTTCACCGGATTTACGAGGCTCCGATTAAACTCAAATACCAGTTTGACGATTTAACCCACGCCGCCTCCGTAAAAACTATTTACTATTATTGTCTTGACGTTCTCGCCATCTTTTACCGGTTGTATATTCTTAATTATTATGATGACAGGCGCTGGTTTCGCAACAAGCCCAAACCCTTGCGTTTCCCCTTCCTGGCGTTTATATTTAAATCATAGAGACTGGTCTATCATTCTTAAAACCATTTCTTTGTAGCCGGAACTAAAAGTGGCGACAAACCCTTTATCCCTAAACAGAAAATTAAGATCTTCTTTAAGAACTGTCAGATCAAGCTCAACGACTTTACTTTTTAAAACTTCCCGAAGATCCTGCAAGCTTTTTATACCCGTTAACTGTTCGAGAGATTCCATATTAGGCCTTACTTTTTTCTCAAGAAACCAACTTAAATCAAAATAATCACGCCCTTTTATTCTGCCCCGTGATAAAATGGCCGCGATCTTTCCGGAAAATAAGTCAGGAAGAGCATATCTTCTCGCCAAAAAAGAAAAATTTACCGTCGATTTTACATCATTTTCCACTTTATATTTATCAAAATTTTTCATCCTGACAAGATCAATCCGTAGAAATAAGATATTGCTCTCGCCTTTTCCGGCCAAACCGAGCTCTTCCAAAACCGGGAATTTTAATTTTATTGATTGCTCTTTCCCGGACATTGAAAGGTCAAAGTCACGATATTGCCATGTTTTTATAAAATGATCTCTTATCTCCAAAAGAAAATCAGAAGAATTAAAATCTTTACTGTCAATATCAAAATCCAAGTCTTCAGATAACCGTGGTAAATCAAAAAAATGCCGCAGGCAACTCCCGCCCTTAAAAATAAGCCGTTTCCCCCAAGACGAACTGTAAATAAAGTTAAGAACGTATAATTGTAAACTTTCTTTAAGAAGGTTACGGACAAACAGCCGATCAACGTCTCTTTCCCGATCGACAATAGTTTTTAAATCGTCAATTATCATAGATTTTTTCTATTTCTTTTAGAATTTTATTCATTTTGACAGAACCGGACAAAACAACATATTTCTTAAATTCTAAAAAATCGATTTTAGAAAAATTATCCCAATTAATCCGGAGGCCACCGGCAATCTCCTGCCTAATATTTATTACTTTCTTTAAATAAAGAAAGTCGAACAAAGCTTTGGCTTTAGAAGCTATTTTTGAAGAACCGGCAAACAAGTTTTGCGGCAAATGACGGTAGAGAAAAGTCCCGAACCGGTTGGAGTAACTCCTACCGCTTTTAACCGTGACGCTGGTGTAATTAACCCCGGCCTCGGGGATTAAGCCATAAAGAGAAAGGACGTATTCGAGAGACAGATAAGAAGGGAAGCGAAGCGCCCCCGCCAGTAGCTCCCCAAACCTTCGTCTATCTGTCTGCTGGAAAAACGGCGTGCTGGTGTAAAGACCTTTTTTAAGGGAAATCAAATAGCCATTTTTCAAAAGCCGGGAGATTTTAGCATCCAGATTTCTCTCGGTTTTGCCGATCAACCTTGCCGCTGTCTCTTTGTTGAAATAAGGCAACTCCTCGAGCTCTTTTTGACATTCTATTCCGGAAATACTAATCATTTAATAGTAATTGTGGAACAAAATACACAATTTGTCAAG
>CAYHSW010000061.1:0-4680 GCA_964359405.1 uncultured Gammaproteobacteria bacterium
TTATTGGCGATGATTTAACGGTCACAAATCCGGAAAGAATAAAAAAAGCTATCGAATTAAAAGCTGTCGGGGGAATTGTGATTAAACCCAATCAAATCGGAACGATTTCTCAAGCAATGGAATCCGTCAAACTTTGTAAAAATAATAATTTAAAAGTTGTCGTGTCGCACCGGGGTCAGGAAACAAATGATTATTGGATCGCCGATTTTTCCGTCTTCGCCGAAGCAGATTTTGTCAAATTCGGCGGCCTCGACCGCGGCGAACGAATTGCTAAATACAATAGACTTTTAGAGATCCAGGCGGCAACTCCACATTGACAATATCAGCGTCAGAAATATTATCCAAATATTTAACCAAGGCTCTTAAAGAGTTGCCATGAGCGGAGATAATAATATTTTTTCCGTCTTTAAGTTTTGGAAGAATTTCTGTCTGATAATACGGGACAACCCGCTCATAAACTTGTTTCAAATTTTCACCCCCGGAGACAACCACGTCCCAGCCACGTCTAACGTCTTGTGACACTTCACCCTTATCTTTTCCGGCATAGATTCCATAATTGCGTTCTTTAATGGCAGGCGATGAGATTCTAATCAAATCTAATTTTAAAACTTTTATAATTTCATCGCTTGTTTGATGAGATCTTGTTAAATCCGATTCAAATAAATAATCCCATTTTATTTTTGGCAATTTTTCTGCGGCTTCCCGGGCTTGTTGATGACCAAATTCCGTAAGCGGAGAATCGATCCATCCACATTCCAAATTCCGAACGTTATATTCCGACTGGCCATGACGAACAAGAGCTAAATATGCCATAAAACAACAAATTCTCCACGAGGATTCTTAAACTTAAGTATAGCATCAGAAACTCTGCCCCGCCAGACTTCCTGATATAACTTAGTTAATTCCCTGGCAATAACGATTTCTAAATTTTGATCTAACTTTCCCAAAAATTTCTGCAACCGGTGGGGGGAAACGTAATAAATATTTGTTCCTTCGTTAGATTGAATTTTCTTATTATAAAAGCCCCAATAAGAAAATTTATCCGGCGGCAAACCTGATAACACTAAGGCATCAATTGCGGCGCACGGCCCGGGTATAGCATCAACTTGGATCCCTTGCTTTATAGCTTCTCTAACCAATTTATATCCCGGGTCACTTATTAATGGAGTCCCGGCGTCACTTACCAATACCACATTTTGTTCGCGGGCCAGAAGTAATATATCCTCTATTTTGCTTACTTCTACCTCTTCATAAAAAGATATTAATGGTTTTTGGGGAACCTCGTAGTGTTTTAGTAATTTGATAACTTCGCGGGTGTCTTCGGCGACAATCACATCTGCCTCTTTTAGAGCTTCTATTGCCCGTAAAGTAATGTCCTTAAGATTGCCGATTGGTGTGGAGACGATTTTTAACATAGGCAAAAACCGGCGGGGCAAGGGAAACTATTATTATTGCGGCAATAATCGGCAAAAGATATCTGTCGGCGTCGGGGATAACCTGACCTAAAACATAACCACCCGTCGTCACTCCCATGCCCCACAAAATTCCACCGATGATATTAAATGACAGAAATTTTTTATATGTCATATTGGCGGTTCCGGCAACAATCGGAGCAAAGGTCCGGACAAAAGGAATAAATCTTGCCAAAATAATTGTCTTGCCGCCATGCTTTTCATAAAATGCGTTAGCTTTATCCAGATGCGCTTTCTTAAAAAACCGTGAATCTTCTTTGGAATATAACAACTGACCCATCTTTTTGCCGAATGAATACCCGACAGAATCTCCAAGAATGGCGCCGGCAATGCATAAAATTACGAGGAGCGGAAAGTTTAGGAATCCCTGTGAAGCTAAAAACCCGGCAGTAAATAATAAAGAATCACCGGGGAGAAAAAACCCGAAAAATAATCCTGATTCGGCAAACACAATTCCAAAAACTCCCAAATACCCGATTGTTTTAATAATCTCCGCCAAATCCAAATGCATTTTATGAGTATACCTAAGAGTAGCGGCGAATTAAAGCAGTAACTTTACCCTGGATGCGGACGTCGGTGGCGTAAATGGGGGACATTTTGGCATTAGCCGGTTCCAATCTTATTCTGTCCAGTTCTTTAAAAAACTTTTTCAAAGTTGCCAATCCGTTTTCCAAAAGCGCCACCACAATATCGCCATCCCGCGCATCGTTTTGTCTAATAATCACGACATAATCTCCGGAATTTATTCCGTCTTCGATCATGGAATCACCCTTAACCTGCAAGACAAAGCAGGTTTTGCCTGCCGGGATTAAATTAGACGGCACCCGGAACGTGGCGTGGGGATCGGTATAAGGCTCCAATGGTTGACCGGCGGCAATAAAGCCAAGAAGCGGCAAACTCTCGGGATCGTCGTGGCTTTCGGCATGTTTCGGGTCGAGTATTTCAATACTTCGGGACATCCCGGTTTTGCGTCTTATCATCCCCTTGCGTTCCAGGGAAACCAAATGTTCATAAACCGTGGCCGGAGAAGTCAGGCCGACTTTCTCGCATATTTCCGCGATGGTCGGCGAATAACCGGATTTTTTGATAAAATCCTTGATAAACTCAAGTATTTCTCGCTGACGGCGGTATAATACAACTGGCATATCTTAATTACTAAGTTAAACGAATAAAAGGCGAATGTCAAGAGTATGTTTAAGCTTAAATCTGATTTTCAACCAACCGGCGACCAACCTGAAGCCATAAAAAAACTTGTTGATGGCCTTAAAGAAGGCGTACAAAACCAGGTTCTGGTTGGGGTGACCGGGTCCGGAAAAACTTTTACAGTCGCAAATGTTATCAACCAAATTCAGAAACCGACGTTAGTCGTTTCCCATAATAAAACTCTGGCGGCACAACTCTATCAGGAATTTAAGGAGTTTTTTCCGGAAAATTCCGTCAATTATTTTGTCTCTTATTATGATTACTACCAACCGGAGAGTTATTTGCCGGCCACGGACACTTACATCGAAAAAGAAACGGAAATTAACGAAGAAATTGATAAATTACGACTTGCGGCCACAACTAATTTGTTAACCAGGAAGGACGTCATTGTTGTTGCCTCCGTGTCATGTATTTATAACCTCGGTGACCCGAGAGAATACGGGAGGTCAATTCTCAAAATAGATTCCGGCTCTCGGGCCGGAATGACACAGAGATTAATTGAATTACAATATGAGCGGTCAGATTTTGACTTTCACAGGGGAACTTTTCGTCAAAAAGGCGAGTATCTCGATATTTATCCATCATATGAGGATTTTGGCATCAGGGTTGAAGAAAATAAAATTACTAAATTCAACCCGTTAACCGGCAAAACTATTGAAATTTTAGAAAATTATGTTGTCTATCCGGCCAAACACTATATGACTGATCCTTCAAAATATAAACACGTTTTTGATCAAATACGCAAAGACAAAGAGAGAGAAGTCACAGAGCTCAAGGCACAGGGGAAAGTGTTTGAGGCTCATCGATTAAATCAAAGAGTTGATTATGATCTGGAAATGATTCAGGAGTTGGGATATGTCAACGGGATTGAAAATTACTCCAGATATTTCGATGGGCGGGAAATCGGGGCGCCGCCATATTCTCTTTTAAATTATTTCCCTAAAGACTATTTATTAATAATTGACGAATCGCATATGACAATCCCGCAAATCCGCGGGATGTATAACGGCGACCGGTCGCGCAAAGAAACATTGATAAATTATGGTTTCCGGCTAAAGGCCGCTTATGACAACCGACCATTAAAATTCGAGGAATTTCAACGGCTTATGGGTCCGACTATTTTTCTCTCCGCCACCCCCGACGAATGGGAAATTTCTAACTCGTCACAAATTGTTGAACAATTGGTCCGTCCGACGGGAATTGTTGATCCCGAAATTTCTGTACGGAAATCTCGCGGGCAAATTGATGATCTGGTTGGGGAAATTAAAATAAGAGTTGAAAAGCACGAACGTGTTTTAGTGACGACATTAACAAAGCGAATGGCTGAAGAATTGGCTGATTATTTATCAGATCTAAAAGTGGCTTATCTACACAGTGACATTGAAACATTGGAACGAACTAAAATATTAGAAAAATTACGGCTTGGGGATTATGATGTATTAATTGGGGTTAATTTGCTTCGGGAAGGTCTTGATTTGCCGGAGGTTACACTGGTGGCAATTTTGGACGCGGATAAAGAGGGGTTTTTAAGAAGCCGAACATCATTAATTCAGACGATGGGCCGGGCGGCCAGAAATATTAATTCGCAGGTTATCATGTATGCCGATCGCACCACTAAATCAATGAAAAATGCCATTGAGGAAATTAACAGACGGCGAAAATATCAAATTGCATATAATAAAAAACATAATATTATTCCAACCACAATTATTAAAGCCGTCCGGCCACAATTTGCAGAAAATAAAATAAAAATTATTGCCAGAATAGAGGAAACAGATATTAATCAACTAACGCCTGAAGAAAAAGTAAAGTATAAAAAAAGACTGGAAAAATTAATGCGCGAGGCGGTTAGATCCCTAGATTTCGAGGGAGCAATTTATTACAGAGATAAATTGAAAGCCCTTACCTGAGCCAATCTAAAAACCCTCTCACTCTAGCGACCCTTTTCATTTTATCCAGAGCCGCTCTCTCTCTATTTTTGATCGCCTGGCCTGTAACACCTAAC
>CAYHSW010000062.1:0-3169 GCA_964359405.1 uncultured Gammaproteobacteria bacterium
CCACCCCATCTTCCGGGATCAAAATAGGAAAATTTTTCTCCCCAGTAGCCAGATGCTTTATCTTTAGAAAATCTGAATCCTATAGACCGGTGATTACACATAATTGTAGGTGGTTCAACTTCCATCCGTGTTTTGGAAATTCTCATGGAATCACTTTCGGAGTAAGTGAAATTAGTGCCCTCGTATTCCCAGTAGTTTCCCGGGTTAAAAAGTAAATATTCCTTTAAATCAATGGCATTTGAAGTGTTAAGGTTGGCTGTCGAATCAATAACAATTTTCTTCTGACATCCGCTGCAGCAGGAAACAGGATTTGGTGAACAAACTGCCGGACCACCAGAAACCCAATAAGCCCCACCAGGACAGGTTCCGGAACAGGGACTTCCGCTACAAAAACCGGAGGAGCCGGAGTTGTTGGCAGCAATAATAATTTCCTGGGGTCGGGCTTGCCCAGTAGTGGAATCCTGAATATTCGGGTCATTTTGAAGATTCCAAGTTGCAGTAAAAATATGAGTATTGGAATCATAACTTCCATTAATTTTATTCCAACCAGAGGAAGTCATTACTTCGTAAGCTGGTCGCCAATAAACCTCGACGTTTTGCGAAGAGGTTGATCCGGTTACAGTTATCGAAATAGTTTCATTTCCCAGATATACAGGCATATTATTATGGTTGGACTGGGGAGCTGGGGAAAGGTTGATATTCTGACAGCTTAAATTATCAGCTGGGCAACTACTGTCTGTTACACAATTTGAAGACCCGGAAAAGCTATATGTTTTATTACCATAGTCGCAATAAGTGCCGCTGTTGACAAGTTTTTGGTTGGTCGGACAGGAAACTGAGATCAGAGGGCCACTTAGTGTTCCGGTATTGCAGGAGGCACCAACAGCACACCAATTTAGGCCACTATAACCACAAGAATTACTGGAGGTAATGTTTTCGCACCAAGCAAAAACTCTAACCGGATTTAAAAAAAGAAAAAATAAAAATAACAAAATAAGAATTTTTTTCATACTGAAATATAGTATCACATTTTATCTAAAATCTGTGATATAATGCTTCTATCTTGAGTACAACTTCAAAAACTGACAACCCCTGCTCACGATGCGGTAAACAAAGAAGGGTAACAAAAACTTGGACGGAAAAAGTTGTTAATGCTTATGGCGGCTCCATGGTCACTTACTCCGAGTCGGTTTGTTGCGACGGAGAATGTCAAAAAATAATTATGAAAGAACGGGCGTTGGCCGCGGCAAAAATGGAGCTAATTAAAAAAGATAAAGAGGACCGCAAAAAAGCCAAATCTGCTATAACCACTGGATAAACTTACACCCGGTTGCCGATTTTGTCTCCTTATCCCATCCGGAGGTTGAACATTTTTTCATTTTTTTACCGGCCGCGGTCGTAAACAACACTAACGGTTCGCCGCAATCCGGACATTTTTCCTCCAATTTTTCCGTTGTCCCGTTGATCCATTCAATAAAATCACAACCCGTTGCGACTTTTTTCTCGGCATCCCAGCCGCCCTTGGAGCATTTTTTCATTTTTTTACCGAACCGCGTTACCGCAAGCAAAAGGGGCGCGCCGCATTTCGGACATTTTTCATCCAACTCTTTTGGCTCCATCTGAATCCATTTCACATAATCACAGCCTTCGTTTTGCCTGGTTTCTTTATTCCAAGTTCCCGCGGAGCATCTTTGCAACTGTTTCCCCGTCGCCGTCTCGACAATTCCCCCCAACGGACTCCCGCATTTCGGACAAACTTCACTTTTTACTTCCTCAGCCATAATCTAAAATAGCATAGTAAAAAATAAAAGGGAAGGGGGAATTTATTATTAAGCAAATTTTTGGGCGTATTGATGTGTGTTGTCAGGATGGATTTCTTCAAGATCGCAAACTCGCCGGTGTAAACTGCGGAAAATTGTGCTTTCTTCTCGAAAATCCTGTATTTCTTTTAGAACCGTGTTTAAAAGATTCATAATAGGTTCGAGTTTTTCCTTGAGTTTTACATCAAGTTTTGCCTCAAGCACTTCTTCAACAATCTCCCGCACGTCACTTTTGGTTAACGGATTTATTTTTGCCATAAAAACAGATTAATCCTTTTAATTTTAGTCTTCAAGTGGCAAAATTATGACAGGGTTGCACCCTGTCATTGGGAATATTTTAAAGTATTGAAATAAAACTCGTTCGAACAAATAAATATAAAGATGATAAAATCAAAATATGGATTTATCATCACATGGAATAGTAGCATTGGTCAGAACAGATAATAAATATCTACTTTTAGAAGATTCTCGCAATTTAATGCGTGGATTTTGGGCCCCACCACACGGCAGATGCAAGGAAAACGATAAGTCAGAACAAGATGCGATCATACGCGAAGTACGAGAAGAAACGGGTCTAATCGTTCAACCGGTAAGAAAAATCACTACTGTCCCTGCCGACACCAAAGTAAAAACTGTCTCCTTTTGGATAGTTGAAACCGACGAAAATCAAAAAATAATATTAGATACGAGCGAGTCTTCGCAATATGGCTGGTTTACAATTCAAGAGGCTCTAAGACTCAAACTTTACCCAGGAACTAAAAAATTCTTTGAAGATACCCTTGATAACCAATTTGACCTAAGTTAATAAAATTGATATTGGCAGTTGACTTAGAGAAGTGACCTCGGTTATAATCCCTGTTACCTACAAGGTAGGGAAGAATTCCTAAATGACAAGATACTTTTTAAATATTATTTATTGCCAGAGGAGTTAATTTTCCGCCGGCAGTAGGTTAAAAAGTAGAAATCGAAGGATTTTTTTTCCCTTGCTGTAGAGCGGGGGATTTTTTTATTTCCGGGCCGTTGGCGCAGTGGTAGCGCACTTCATTTGCAATGAAGGGGTCGGGAGTTCGAATCTCCCACGGTCCACAACTCGAAATTTGAAATTTTTAATTTGAAATATGTCTAACGAAGCAAAACGAAATGAAGGTTTTGAATGGCTTAAACGGGGATTTGGAGCTATTGTGGATGCTGCGAGAAGCTTTCCGCCAGGAAGTGAATGGAAAAGATTAATTATTGAAGAAGGGAAAAGAGAAATGTTGCGGGGAAGAGAAATAGTCGATCAAACACAGCCGAAAAAATAATTGATTTTTAATAATTAATTAGTAGATGCTGGACGCGGCCAGCATGAC
>CAYHSW010000062.1:3269-4577 GCA_964359405.1 uncultured Gammaproteobacteria bacterium
AAAATAATTGATTTTTAATAATTAATTAGTAGATGCTGGACGCGGCCAGCATGACCTAATAATTAGTAATTAGAAATTAATGTGAGTTTGTTCTTTGAAAAGTGAATAGAAGGTAAGTATTTTTATAGCTATTTAAATGTCTACTCATAAAGCCAACGGTGGATGCCTTGGCAGAGAGAACCTATGAAGGACGGCTGTATGGAGCCGATATCGACGGGTTGTTTCCCAACAAGCGTTATCCGTCGGTTTCCGAATGGAGCAATCCGCCCGCCTTTACAGGCGAGGCGATCAAGTGTAAATAAATAGCACTTGATCGGGTACCCCCCGAACTGAAACATCTAAGTAGGGGGAGGAAAATAAAGTAAACAACGGCTGCTTTGCAGCTAACGATTCCCCAAGTAGCGGCGAGCGAAACGGGAACAGGCTAAACTTTAGTCGCAAGACTGGAGGGTTGCGGGGATGTTTGATGGTATGAACTTGCGGTAAAAGAATTGTCTGGAAAGGCAAACCATAGAAAGTGAGAGTCTTGTATTATAAATTGCAAGTTCGCCTGTACATTTCCCAAGTACCACGCGGCACGTTACCGTGTGGGAATCTGTGACGACCATCGTCATAAGCCTAAATATTCTCTCTGACCGATAGTGAACTAGTACCGTGAGGGAAAGGTGAAAAGTACCCCGAAAGGGGAGTGAAATAGTAACTGAAACCATTGGCTAACAAACAACTGGAGTCTCGACCTCGCCGTAAGGCGGGGCGGATGACAGTGTGCCTATTGAAGAATGAACCGGTGAGTATAATTTGCATATTAAGTCTAAACCCGTTTCGGGTGGAGGCGCAGCGAAAGCAAGTCTTAACAGGACAAATATGATATGCAGGTTATGGCCCGAAGCCTGGTGAGCTAACCTTGAGCAGGTTGAACCCCGACGAAAGTCGGGGGGAGGACCGAACTCGTAGTCGTTGCAATGACTTGAGATGACTTGAGGTTAGGGGTTATATGCCTATCGAACCAGGGGATAGCTGGTTCTCCCCGAAATATATATTGGTATAGCGGTCAATCATGATTTTTTGGAGGTAGAGCACTGGATTGACACGGCGGGGCAACTCGTTTTGTCAAACCAAACTCCTAATGCCGAAAAATTTACGTGGCCAGTCAGAAAGCGACGGCTAAGCGCCGTTTTCTAAAGGGAAACAGCCCAGACTCTTGATTAAGGTCCCAAAATTGAAACTAAGTTAAAGGATGTCAGATTTTTTATACACCCAGGAGGTTGGCTCAGAAGCAGCCATCCTTTAAAGAAAGCGTAACAGCTC